>NZ_JBEOWS010000043.1:0-41393 GCF_040296125.1 Streptomyces sp. NPDC002265
CGCCCTACCCCCCAACCGGCGCCACCTGGCTGCTGGGGGGGCCCCACCTCCCCCCCACGTCGCCCCCGCCCCACGGGCTGCGGCCCCAACCCCCCCCCCGGGTTTTGCCGCCCGCCCCCGCGTCCGGCCGTCCGCGTGGTCCGGCCGGCTCCGTGGTCCGGGCGTCCCGTCCGGTGAGGTCATCGCCGGCCCTCAGGGTGAACACAGGGTTCCCCCAGCGGACCGGGACAGGATCGCTACATGACTGGCACCTCCGGGCTCCGAAGCGGCCGTGTCCGTGTGCGGACCGTCGACGACGAGCCCCCGTTCGACCTGCCCGGCCGCTTGCCAGGCCGTCGGCCCAGCCGATTGCCCGGCAGATTGTCCGGCAGATTGTCCGGCCGTCTGCCCGGCAGGCCGTCCGGCCGCCGCTCCCTCCGGGACCGGCTGCTCCTGTTCATCTGCGCCACCCTCGCCGCCGTGTGCGCCGCGATGGCACTCACCACCGTCCTGGTCCAACGCGCCTATCTGCTGGGGAACCTGGACGACCGGGTCACCGACGCCGCCGAACACAGCCTGGGCGGGGCCGCGCTCCACCCGGAGCTCGACCGGGACCTGACGTTCCTCGGCGAGCGCGGGCACCCGGCCGGGATGCTCGCCGCCCGGCTCGACGGCCACGGCCGCGTGCTGGCCGCCGCGCTGGTGGACGAGGGCGCGCCGCCACGGAACCTCACCGGCGCCCAGAGCGCGGCCCTGGCGCACCTCGCGGCCGACGGCTCCCCGCACACCCGCAGCGTGCCCGGTCTCGGCACCTACCGGGTCACCGCCCTGGAGGCGGACGGCGTCCGGGTCCTCGCCGGACTGCCGATGGACGACGTCCAGGACCTGATCGGCCGGCTGGTGAGGGTGGAGGGCGGGGTCGCCGCGGCCGGCCTCACCGCCGCGGGCTGCGTCTGCGCCGTGGTCATCCGGCGCCAGCTGCGCCCCCTCGGCCGGATCGCCGCCACCGCCGTCGCCGTCTCCCACGCCCCGCTGGGCCGGGGCGAGGGCCTCACCCGGGTGCCGGAACGGGACACCGACCCGGGCAGCGAGGCCGGCCAGGTCGGAGCCGCCCTCAACCGCATGATCGACCACGTGGAGTCCTCGCTCGCCGAACGCCGGCGCAGCGAGGAGCGGGTACGCCACAGCGAGGAACGGATGCGCCGCTTCCTCGCCGACGCCAGCCATGAACTGCGCACCCCGCTCGCCTCCATCGCGGGCTACGCGGAGCTGATGAACCGCGGCCCCGGGCGGGGCGAGCCGCTGCTGGCCTGGCGCCGGGTCTCCGCCGAGTCGGCCCGGATGACGGGCCTGGTCGAGGATCTGCTGCTGCTCGCCCGGCTCGACGAGGGCCGTCCGCTCCAGTCCGCCGAGGTGGACCTCGCCTCGCTGGTCGCCGGGGCGGTGCGGTACGAGCGGGCCGCGGCCGACGGTCACGACTGGCGGCTGGACCTGCGCCTGGGCGTACCGGCGATGGTGGTCGGCGACGAGGCGCGGCTGCACCAGGTCGTGGCCAACCTGCTGGCCAACGCGCGCACGCACACCCCGGCAGGTACGACGGTCGTCGTCACCGTGGAGGCCACCGCGGGCGCCCGCGGCGCGACCTGCGCGGTCCGGGTCCGCGACGACGGCCCCGGCATCCCGCCCGGCCTGCTCCCGACGGTCTTCGAACGCTTCACCCGCGGCGACGCCTCCCGCAGCCGCGCGACCGGCACGGCGGGCGGCTCCGGTCTGGGCCTCGCCGTCGCCGCGGCGATCACGGCGGCGCACGGCGGCCGCATCGACGTACACAGCGAACCGGGCCGTACGGAGTTCACCGTCGAACTCCCGTTCGCGGACGACGTCGTGACCGACGCCGAGGACGTCGTACGACCGGACGGTGCCCGCCGGGCCGACCGCCCCGTCGGCCGGGCGGTACGGACCGACGGGTGACCGCGCCGGCACGAGAGCCGGTTCGCCCGCCGGCCGACGGTGTCAGCAGTACAGCCAGTCCGCCGTTATCGCCGACCGCACCGCGTCCAGCGCCTGCGGGGTACGCGCCCGGACGTCCAGGAACCAGCCGTCCACCTCGCGCAGCAGGACGTCGGGGCCGGCGAACCAGCGCAGGCTCCGGCCCACGGCGGGCAGTTCCGTGAACGTGCCCGCCAGGTCGAGGTCCTCGTCCGCCTCGGCGTGGTCGGTGAGTCCGTCGTCGAGCTGCATCAGCTCGGACATGACCATCGACACGAAGGCCGTCGACAGCGCGGGCTCCCAAGGCTCCCAGCGCTCCTGCGACTTGTCCGCGAGGTCCGGCCGCATCACGGTCGCGGGGTCGTCCTGCTCCAGGTCCGTCAGGAGTACTCCCCAGAACGCGGCCCCCTGATTCTCCGCCTGGTACACGAGCGCCCCGTCGTGCACGTACAGGGAGTCCGGGCCGAGGAGGGTGTCGTGATTGCTCGTCAGGTCGGACCGGCGCCCGAACAGCCCGTACGCCTCGCGCAGGGCCGCGGGCAGCGGCATCCCCAGCCGCTGCTCGGCCGCCGCCAGTTCGGCCTCGCCGAATCCGTCGGCCGGCTCCAGGGGCCGCTCCCAGCAGGCGGCGAAGTCCCTGATGAATTCCCAGGCCTGCTCGCGGCCGTCCAGGGCCCGGGCCAGCCCCTGGCGGAGGTCGAAGACGTCGTTCATGACCGCACCGTACGACACCCCACCGACAATCACGGACCGGGCCCGTTTACAACCGCGCCGTACGGCGCTACCTTCCGCACCAGTGGGGTGGGAGCGCTCCCATATGGTGGACCGGAACCCGCCCGGCAGTGCTCCCGCCCCCTGTCGTCCCCGTGCACACGTTCCCCACGACCGTCGAGCGAAGGGATGCACCTCCGTCATGCGTATATCTGTCATGCATATGACAATCACGCCCAAGGCGATCGCGCGTCGATTACCGCGGCGCCCGACCTCCCGCGGCGCCCTGTTCCTCGTCCTGCTGGCCCTGCTCACCACCGTCCCGGCCCTCGGCCTGATCCTCACGGCCGGCGGCCCGGCGGAGGCGCACGGCACCCCGATGAAGCCCGGCAGCCGCACCTTCCTGTGCTGGCAGGACGGGCTCACCGACACCGGTGAGATCAAGCCGGTCAACCCGGCCTGCAAGGCCGCGCAGCAGGTCAGCGGTACCACCCCGTTCTACAACTGGTTCTCCGTGCTGCGCTCGGACGGCGCCGGCCGCACCCGCGGCTTCGTGCCCGACGGTTCGCTGTGCAGCGGCGGCAATCCCAACTTCACGGGCTTCGACCTGCCGCGCAACGACTGGCCGCTGACCCACCTCACCTCGGGTGCGACCGTCGACTTCTCGTACAACGCCTGGGCCGCGCACCCCGGTTGGTTCTACGTCTACATCACCAAGGACGGCTTCGACCCGGCCAAGGCCCTCACCTGGAACGACATGGAGGCCCAGCCGTTCCTGACCGTCGACCACCCGCCGCTCAACGGCACCCCCGGCACGGTCGAGGCCAACTACTCCTGGACGGGGAAGCTCCCCGCGGGCAAGTCGGGACGGCACATCGTCTACATGGTCTGGCAGCGCTCGGACAGCGCGGAGACCTTCTACTCCTGCTCCGACGTCGTCTTCGACGGCGGCAACGGCGAGGTGACCGGCATCCACGACCCGGGCAACCCGACCGACCCGGTCCCGGGCACCTGCACCGCCGCCCGCCGGACCACCAACAGCTGGAACGGCGGCTACCAGTCCGAGGTGACCGTCACCAACTCGGGGAACGTCCCGATGCTGGGCTGGATGGTCGACTGGACGCTGCCGGGCGGTCAGTCGGTGGCCAGCCTCTGGAACGGCAACGCCACCTACAGCGGACAGGACGTGATGGTGCACAACGCCGACTGGAACGGCTCACTGAGTCCGGGGCAGAGCACGACGTTCGGATACGTCGTCTCGGGCTCCGGAGGGGACAGCGCGGCGGCTCTGCCCTGTCAGGTGGGCTGAGCCGCCGCTCTGGGCGGACCCGTGGGGCCGAGCCGGTGCCCTTCGGGTCCGCGGGCCGGTCGGTCCCGTAGGGGGGGTCGGTGCGACCGGGCGGAACATGGCTTGGGGATCCGTGATGCGACAACGTTGTCTTCTGATCTGCGTATGACTCTACCGCTTCAGCGGACAACGATGTCAAGAGCCGGGGACATCATTCCCGGCGAGCCCGGCAGCCTCCTCGCCGGGCGGACGGGCCCTGCTCCGCCCGGGTGAGCGCGGGACGAGCCCACACGTCCGGACGCGCCCTTCCGTGGTACGGCTGGCGCACGCTACTGTCCCTGCGGCTTGTGCGACCCGTGGTGCGCGACCCGTCCGGAGGAGGAGGGGCCGCGTCATGCGTTTCCGTCCCGTGTCACTGTCGCTGTTACTGGCCGCCGCGCTCGCGGCCGGCGGCAGCACCCCCGCGCTCGCGGCGACCGCCGCGACCACCGCGCCACCGTCCGTCCTGGTCGACGACCCGACCCCGTACGTCGACCCGCTCATCGGCACCAGGAACGGAGGCGACGTCTTCCCCGGCGCCGTCACGCCGTTCGGCATGTTCTCCTTCAGCCCCGAGAACACACGGGGCGACGCCACCCGCACCGCGGCCCCCGGCGGCTACCAGTACGACGCCACCCGCATCCGCGGCTTCAGCCTCACCCACATGTCGGGCACCGGCTGCGCGGGCGGCAGCGGCGACATCCCGTTCTTCCCGTACGCGGGCGAGGTCACCTCGTCCCCGGCGAGCGACACCAAGGACGCGGTGTACGCCTCCGACTTCAGCCACGCCGACGAGACGGCCGGACCCGGCCACTACCGGGTGGGCCTCGCCTCCGGTGTCACCGCCGACCTCACCGCGACCGCCCGTACCGGCTCGGCCCGCTTCGACTACCCCGCCGGCAAGCCCGCCTCACTGCTGGTGCGCACCGCCAACTCCGAGGTGGGCTCCACCGATTCGACGGTCGAGATCGACCCCGTGACCCGTACCGTCTCCGGCTCGGTGACCTCCGGCAACTTCTGCGGCTACCTCGACCCGGAGGGTCGACGGGCCTACTACACCCTGTACTTCACCGCTCGCTTCGACCGTCCGTTCAAGGCCACCGGCACCTGGCAGGACGACCGGCTCACCCCGGGATCCACCTCCGCGAGCGGCGGCACCGGCGGCTTCTCGGCGGGCGGGCGGCCCGTCGCGGGCAAGGGGGCGGGCGGCTACGTCGAGTTCGAGCCCGGCACCGGCCCGGTGAACGTCAAGGTCGGCATCTCCTACGTCAGCCGCGCGGGCGCCGAGGCCAACCTCAGAGCCGAGAACCCGCCGGGCCGCTCCTTCGACGCGGTGCGCGGGGCGGCCCGACGGGCCTGGCGCGACCGGCTGTCCGCGATCCGGGTCGGCGGCGGCACGGACGCGGAACGCACCACCTTCTACACCGCGCTCTACCACGCGCTGCTGCACCCGAACGTGATCAGCGACACCGACCGCCGCTACCGGGGCTCCGACGGCAAGGTGCACCGGGTCGGCGGCGGTCACCGGGCCCAGTACGGCACCTTCTCCGGCTGGGACGTCTACCGCTCCCAGGTCCAGCTGCTCACCCTGCTCGACTCGCGCACCGGCTCGGACATCGCGCAGTCGCTGTACGAACTCGCCCGGCAGAACGGGGGAGTCTGGGACCGCTGGCTGCACGGCGCGAGCGGCACCCATGTCATGAACGGCGACCCCTCGCCCATCGCGCTGGCCGGCATCCGGGCCTTCGGCGGCACGGACTTCGATCTGCGCGGCGCGCTGGCCTCGCTGGTGAAGGCGGCCACGGTGCCGACCGAGCAGGACCTGTCGGCGGCCGGCAAACCGGTGCTGTCGGCCGGGCAGCGCCCGTCCCTCGACAAGTACCTGGACCTGCACTACATGCCGTCCGTCTCCAACGCCTGGGGCGGCGCGGCCGAGACCCTGGAGATGTCCGGCGCCGACTACGCGCTCTCCCGGCTCGCCACGGCCGCGGGGCAGAAGGACACCGCGGCCGGCTTCGCCCGCCGCGCCCAGTGGTGGCAGAACAGCTTCAACCTCGCCGCCGACCCCGGCGGCGGCTACATCGCCAACCGCAAGGCCGACGGCAGCTGGGTCACCGGATTCACCCCGGCCACCGGCAACGGCTTCGTCGAGGGCACGGCGGCCCAGTACACCTGGATGGTCCAGCACGACCCGGCCGGGCTGTTCGCCGCGATGGGCGGCCGCGACAAGGCCCTCGCCCGGCTCGACACCTTCTTCCACGACGCCGACGGCGGCTGGGCGTTCACCGGCAACGGCGGCGAGAAGTCCGAGCTGGACAACGAGCCGTCGATCAACGTCCCCTACCTGTACGACTACGCGGGCGCCCCGTACAAGACCCAGGAGACCGTCCGCGCGGCGATGACCCGGCTGTGGTCGACCCAGCCCGGCGGCATCCCCGGCAACGACGACCTCGGCGCCATGTCGTCCTGGTACGTCTTCTCCGCCCTCGGCATGTACCCCCAGGTCCCGTCCCGGGCCGAACTCGTCCTCGCCTCACCGCTGTTCGAGCGCATCGAGATCCGCAGACCGCACGCCGGCGACATCTCGATCCGGGCGAGGGGAGCGGCGGCGGACGCGCCGTACATCAGCTCGCTGAAGGTCGACGGCCGCAGCACCGAGCGGTCCTGGCTGCCCGCCTCGCTGGTGCGGGACGGCGGCCGCCTGGACTACACGCTCTCCACCACCCCCGACCGCGGCTGGGGCAGCGACCCGGCCGACGCCCCGCCTTCCTTCCGGGCCGGCGAACAGCCGTACCAGATCGGGGTCGGACCCACCACGGCGACGCTCGCGCCGGGCGGCAGCACCGAGTTGGCCATCCGGGCGCTGGCGCTGAACGGCGGCACCGGACCGCAGGTGCGCTACCGGGTCGAGACGCCCGCCGGGGTCACGGCGACCCCCGCCGAGGGCACGGTGACCGACGGTTCCCAGGGCATCAGGCTCACCGTCGGCGCCTCGGCGCACCAGGGCTTCTACGACGTGCAGGTCACCGTGACCTCGGACGGCACCTCCTACCGGCAGCCGATGGCGCTGACGGTCGCCGCCCCCGGCACCCTGCTCGCCGCCTACAACAACACCGGTGTCTCGGACGACAGCGGTGACCACGACGAGGCGGACTACGACGGCGGCGGCTGGAGCTACTCGCGCCAGGCCCTCGCCGCCGCCGGACTCACCCCGGGAGCGGCGGGCACGGTGAACGGACTCGCCTTCACCTGGCCCGACTCGCCGAGCGCGCGCCCGGACAACGTCTCGGCCGCCGGACAGACCATCGAACTCGCCAGGCCCGCCTCGACGTTGTCGTTCATCGGCAGCGCCGTCAACGGCAACCAGCGGACCAGGGCGACCGTCACCTACACCGACGGCGGCACCGACACCGTCGACCTGTCCTTCACCGACTGGACGGCCGGCGGCGGCGGGGGCACCGTCCAGTACGGCAACACGGTCGTGGCCAGGACCGCCTACCGCAATGTGGCGGGCGCGGACCGGGATCCGGTGGTGACCTACGTCTTCGCCACCGAGCCCTTCACGGCCCCGGCCGGCAGGACCGTCGCGTCGGTCCGGCTGCCGGACGACACCGATCTCCACGTCTTCACCGTCGCCGTCGGCTGACGACGCCGGAAAAGCCGAAAAGATGTGCCCTCGCCCGTTGCGGTGGCGGGGGCACATCGCCGCGTGCAAGCATCCCCGGATGGGGAAACGGCCGCTGTTGCCCGAGGAGTTCCGGGCCGAAGCGCGTACGGCTTTCGCGTTCCTGGTGGACGGCGAGGGCTTCTGTCCTGCGGAGGACATCGACGGGGGGCTGCGCTACCGGCGCGAGGACCTGATGGTCCGCGTCTGGTTCCTGGGCGGCGCCGAGTCCGAGGTGCTGACCCGGCTGATACCGGTGGCGCCGGACGGCACCAGAGGCACCGGTGCCTGGCTGGACGACCTGTACGCGGCCGCCGAGTGCGGCCCGTCCCGCGACGTCCCGGTCTTCGCGGCGACCCGCAGAGCGGTGCTCCGGCGGGTCCATCAGCACGCGGACGCGCTGCGCAGACTGCTGCCCCGACTGCCCCGGCAGCCCGTCGCGCCCTGAGCGGCGCCCCGGACCGCGTACACGAAGGGGGCGGGCCCGTCACCGGACCCGCCCCCTCGGAACTCCGTCAGGCCGTCACGCCAGCAGTTCCACCTCCGCCAGCGTCGACTCGCCGTCCAGGACCAGCCGGTAGTGCGCGTACGAGCCCGGTGACCCGACCGAGAAGGCGCGGGTCTGCCGGTCCCAGGCAAACAACTCGCCGGTGCGCCGGTCCAGGGTCTTCCAGGTGGTGCCGTCGGACGAGCCCTGAAGGGTCCAGCCCGTCGGGGCCTTCGTGTGGTCGGCGGACGAGGTGAGCGTGTACTGGACGCCCTTGGTGCTCGCGCCGACCGGCAGGTCCACCGAGGTCACCGTCGCGTCGGTCGCCGAGGTGTTGTCGAACAGGGCGCCGCCGCCCTTCAGGACGTCCGCGCGCGGGGTGGGCACCTGGTCGTCCCGGGTGATCGACACGGGCCCCGCGTTCTTGCCGCTGCCCCAGGAGGACGCCTTCGGCCCCATGGCGAAGTCCAGTGTCCCGCCCTTGGCGAGCAGCGAGTGGGGGAGCGAAGTCGACGTCCAGGTACGGCCGTTCACCTTCAAGCCCTGAACGTAGACGTTCCGCGTGCTGTTCCTGGGCGCCTTGACGACCAGGTCCTTGCCGTTCTCCAGATGGACGGTCGCCTTGGTGAACAGCGGTGAGCCGACGGCGTATTCGCCGCTGCCCATCACCAGCGGGTAGAAGCCGAGCGCGGAGAACAGGTACCAGGCCGACTGCTCGCCGTTGTCCTCGTCGCCGTGGTAGCCCTGGCCGATCGAGCTGCCGGTGTAGAGCCGGGTGAGGACCTCGCGGACGTTCTGCTGCGTCTTCCAGGGCTGGCCCGCCGCGTCGTACATGTAGGTCACGTGGTGCGCCACCTGGTTGGAGTGCCCGTACATGCCCATCCGCACGTCCCGGGCCTCGGTCATCTCGTGGATGACACCGCCGTACGAGCCCACGACGTCCGACGAGGCGGTCTCGGGGGTGGCGAAGTAGGTGTCGAGCTTCTTCGCCAGGCCGTCACGGCCGCCGTAGAGGTTGGCCAGGCCCCGGCTGTCCTGCGGGGCGGTGAAGGCGTAGCCCCAGCCGTTGGTCTCGGTGTAGTCGTAGCCCCAGACCCGCGGGTCGTACTGTGCCGACGCCACGCGCCAGTCGCCCTTGGCGTCCCGGCCCTGGAAGAACCCGGCCTGCGGGTCGAAGAGGTTCACGTAGTCCCGGGCGCGGTTGAGGAAGTAGGCCGACTCCTCCTGGTACCGCTTCTGGCCGGTCTTCTTGTAGAGGGCCTGTCCCATCTCGGCGATGCCGTAGTCGTTGAGGTAGCCCTCCAGCGCCCAGGACAGGCCCTCGTGGGTGTCGGTGCTGGTGTAGCCGAGGAAGGGGGAGGTCGCCATGCCCTTGCGGCCCACGCCCGAGGACGGCGGTACCACCGTCGCGTTCTTCACGGCGGCCTCGTACGCCGCCTTCGCGTCGAAGCCGACACCCTTCACGTATGCGTCCGCGAACGCGACGTCGGAGGACGTGCCGGTCATCAGGTCCGCGTATCCGGGCGAGGACCAGCGCGAGGTCCAGCCGCCGTCCTTGTACTGCTGTACGAACCCGTCGACCATCTCCCCGGCCTGATGCGGTGTCAGCAGGGAGTAGGCGGGCCAGGTGGTGCGATAGGTGTCCCAGAAGCCGTTGTTGATGTACACCTTGCCGTCGACGATCTTCGCGCCGGTGTGCGTGGGGGTGTCGGCCGAGGGCATCGGCGAGAACGGCGAGGCGTACTGGTACTTGGAACCGACCTTCTCGAAGCCGGAGTTGGGGTACAGGTACAGCCGGTACAGGCTGGAGTAGAGGGTGGTCAGCTGGTCCGGCGTGGCGCCCTGGACCTCGACCTTGCCGAGCAGCCTGTCCCACTGGCTGCGGGCCCGGTCGCGGACCGTGCCGAAGGAGGTGCCGTCGGGGATCTCCTGGCGCAGGTTGTCCTTGGCCTGGTCGAGGCCGATGAGGGAGGTGGCCAGGCGCAGCGTGACGGTGCGGTCGGCGCCCGCGTCGAACCGCAGATAGCCCTTGACCCCGCTGGACGAGCCCTCCTTGACCGGCTTGTCGAAGACGCCGTAGACGAACAGCCGGGTCGCGCCGGTCGACAGCCCGGACTTCACGTCCGAGTAGCCGCTGACGGTGCCGGTGGCCGGGTCGAGGGTGAGCCCCGCCTGCTCGGTGACGTTGTCGAAGAGGACGCTCGCGTCGTCGCCGGGGTAGGTGAAGCGCAGGACCGCGGCGTGGTCGGTCGGCGCCATCTCCGCCTTGAGCCCGTTCTCGAACCGCACTCCGTAGTAGTACGGCCGCGCGGTCTCGTTCTCGTGCCGGAAGGCCAGTTGGCGGGCCGTGCGGCCGGTGTCCGGGGTGCCGGCGGCGGCCGACGGCATCACCTGGAAGGTCTGCCGGTCGCCCATCCAGGGGCTCGGCTCGTGGCTCGCGCTGAACGCCTGGATCGTCGGGAGGTTGTCGGCGTTGTTCGCACGTGCGTAGTCGTACAGCCAGCTGAGCGAGGACGCGTTGGTCACCGGCGTCCAGAAGTTGAAGCCGTGCGGCACGGCCGTCGCGGGGAAGGTGTTGCCGCGGGAGAAGGAGCCGCTGGAGTTGGTGCCGCGGGTGGTGAGCGCGTGGTCCGCCAGATGGGCCTTCGGCTTCTGCGGTGCCGCGGTGCGGATCTTCACGTCGTCGAGCCAGCCGCGGAACTTCGCCGGGCCGCCCGGGGAGTCGTACGCCACCAGGATCCGGTCGACGGTCTTGCCTGCCGCGACCGATCCGATCCGCGCGACGACGTCGTTCCACTGGTTGACGTAGAGCACCTTGGCGGCACCCTGCCCCTGGGGCGACAGCGCGAAGCCGTGCTGGTCGGTGGCGCCCAGATCGCTCAGATAGGTGCCGTCGGTGAAGGCCAGGTCGACGGAGACGTCGGTGGCGTCGTAGTCGCGGTCGCCGTCCGCCATGGACGGGAAGATCCGGTAGGCCAGCTCGGTGTCGCGGCCGACGGCCACGTTCACGTCGAAGAGCTTGTTGTACGAGTACGCCCGTCCCGCCGCGGTGTGCCGTCCGGCGTAGCGCAGGGCCCGCGTGCCGGTGTACCCGGCGCCCGCCTTGGCGGTGGGCGAGCCGCTCGGGCCCCGGTCCACCAGCGAGAGCATCGCGGGCGGGACGGGCCCGCTGCCGCCGCCGGTGGAGAACTGCACGTCGGCGAGCTGGAGGATGCCGGAGGCGCCGTTGTTGCGGGTGACCTCCAGCCGGAAGTGCCGGTAGCCGGCGGCCGGTTCGGCGAGATCGTAGGACTTCGTCTGGAACCGTTCGGCGAAGCTCTCGCCGGAGCGGGTGTCGAGGGTCGTCCACTGCGTGCCGTCGGCCGACCCCTTCAGGGTCCAGTCCTGCGGGTCGCGTTCGGCGTAGTCGTTGGCCGAGGTGAGGGCGTACGTCACGAGGGTCAGCGGCTTGTCCAGGTCGAACTCGACCCAGCCGGTCGGCTCGAAGGTCAGCCACTTGGTGCCCGGTTCACCGTCGACGAGGTTCTCCTTCACCTCGCCCGCGCCGGTGTTCTCGCCGCTCGCCCGTAAGTCGGTGACGTGGTCGGTGGCGTTGCCCGGGATGCCGGTGCTGTAGCCGCCGTCGACGCCCGAGGCCCGGTCGCTGCCGTCGGCGGCCGTGTCGACGGTGCTGGACCAGTCCGGGGCCGGGTCGCCCGCCTCGAACGAGGAGCTGAACTCCCGGTCTGCCGCCGCGGTCGCGGGCTGCGCGACCGCGGCTCCCTGTGCACCCACCGCCATGACCAAGGCGGCTGTCAAGGCGACCGCCGCACCCCATCCGTGCCGAGTTCTGTGCCGCATCCGGGGATGTCCTCCCTGCTTTGGACAACGTTGTCAACTTTCAGGCGCAGGGACCAGTAGTGGTGCAAGTGGCCCGTGCTGTCAAGGGTGTTGACTGGGGCATTCGGGGGCTGTGCAGCGGATTTTCCGGGCAAGGCGCGCACAGGCGGCTCATATTTCCGGGAGGTCTCAACTCGGAAAAGACCGATGACCAACGTTGCATTCGATCTTGCCCTGTTGGCGGGAAGTGGACTATACCTGTCGGCGATTCGAGGAACTGCACGTCCTGTACGACCCTGCTTGACCTGACCGCGGTGCCGGGAGGATCCGGTTCACCGCCTGAGTCCTGTGAGAAGGCGAGGACTTGAGCATGGGATCCACTTCCGCAGAGAACCACGGTTCCGAAGGTGTGGGCCGTCGCGCCCTGATTCAGCGGTCGGCCGCACTCGGCCTGATCTCCGTACCGACGATGAGCTTCCTGTCCGCCTGCGCCAGCGGTGGCGGAAGCGACGACTCCGCCAAGGACGACACCAAGGGGAAGACCAGCAAGGACAATCCCTTCGGAGTGGAGAAGGGCAGCAAGCTCGACGTCGTCATCTTCAAGGGCGGCTACGGCGACGACTACGCCAAGGCGTGGGAGGCGACCTTCCAGAAGACGGCCGGCGTCACCTCGACCCACACCGGCACCCAGGAGATCAGCGGCAAGCTCCAGCCCCGCTTCAACGCGGGCAACCCGCCGGACATCGTCGACGACTCCGGCGCCCAGCAGATCAAGGTCGACGTCCTGTACAAGAACGACCAGCTGCTCGACCTCGCCGAGGTCCTGGACGCGCCCTCGGTCGACGACCCCTCCAAGAAGGTCCGCGACACCCTCATCCCCGGCACCACCGACCCGGGCCTGCAGGAGGGCAAGGTCGTCGCCCTCAACTACATCTACACGGTGTGGGGCCTGTGGTACTCCGGCAAGCTCTTCAAGGAGAAGGGCTGGACCGAGCCCAAGACCTGGGACGACTTCCTGGCCATCTGCAAGGACGCGAAGTCCCAGGGCATCGGCGGCCTCGCGCACCAGGGCAAGTACCCGTACTACATCAATGTCGCCATCATGGACATGATCGCCAAGAAGGGCGGTCTGGACGCCATGAAGGCGATCGACAACCTCGACCCGAAGGCGTTCGTCGGCTCCGACGCCGCACAGGCCGGCATCGAGGCGATCTACGAGATCGTCGAGAAGGGCTATCTGATGCCCGGCACGAACGGTCTGACCCACACCGAGTCGCAGACCCGCTGGAACCAGTACAAGGCCGCCTTCATCACCTGCGGTTCCTGGCTGGAGAACGAGCAGCTCAAGCAGACCCCGGACGACTTCGACATGAAGTTCATGCCGATGCCGCTGCTGCCCGGCAGCGCGATGCCGTTCGAGGCGATCCGGGCCGGCTCCGGCGAGCCGTTCATCATCCCCAAGAAGGCCAAGAACCTGCCCGCCGCAAAGGAGTTCATGCGGCGGATGCTGTCCAAGGAGTGGTCGACCTCGTTCGCCAAGGAGGCCAACTCGCTGACCATCCTCAAGGACGGCGTCGACTCCGCCGTCCAGCTGCGGCCGGGCACCCAGTCCACGGTCGAGGCGTCCAAGGCGGCCGGTGACAACACCTTCCGGTTCCTGTACACCGAGTGGTACAGCGAGATGGGCGCGTCCATCGAGGCGGCCTCCAACGAGCTCATGTCCAAGCGCATCCAGCCCAAGGAGTGGCTGAAGCGGGCGCAGGCGGCGGTCGACAAGGCGGCCAAGGACCCGGCGTCCAAGAAGAACCACCGCGACTGACCGCGCTCGACGAGGCGGACCCCGGGCCGGAATCCGCTCCGGCCCGGGGGAGGACACCAGGGGCAGGAACGCCATGCGCAAAGGGCAGTACAGGTTCGTCGCGGGATTTCTCCTCGTTCCCGTGGCGCTTTATCTGATCTTCGTCATCTGGCCGTACATCCAGACGTTCGGCTATTCGCTGACGAACTGGAAGGGACAGTCGCAGACCTTCGACTTCGTGGGCCTGGACAACTACAAGACCCTCTTCCAGGACGACGTCTTCCTGAAGGCCATCTGGCACAACATCCAGTTCCTGGTGTTCATCCCGGTGATCACCATTCTGCTGTCGCTCTTCTTCGCCTTCATGGTGAACGTGGGCGGACGCAGCCGTGCCGGCGGCGTCAGCGGGGTCGCCGGGTCGTCGTTCTACAAAATCGTCTACTTCTTCCCGCAGGTGCTGTCGCTCGCGATTCTCGCGGTCCTCTTCAACGCGGTGTACCGCAGCGACGGCGGCGGCATGCTCAACGGCCTGCTCATCAAACTGGGACTGGTCGACCCCGACAGCCCGGTGGAGTGGCTCAACGAGCCCGGCATCGTGCGCTGGGCGCTCATCCTGGTCGTCGTCTGGCACGGCGTCGGCTTCTACCTGGTGCTGTTCTCGGCCGCCATGCAGTCGATCCCGAGGGACGTCTACGAGGCCGCCCTCATCGACGGGGCCGGCCGCGCCCAGTCCTTCTTCCGCATCACGCTGCCCCTGCTCTGGGACACCGTCCAGACCGCCTGGGTGTACCTGGGCATCGTGGCCATGGACATGTTCGTCCTGGTCTCCTCGATGACCGCGAGCATGGGCGCCTACGGCGGCGGGCCCGACCACGAGAGCGACGTCATGTCGACCGTGATGATGCGCAACTTCCTCTACTTCGGCAAGAGCGGCTACGCCTGCGCGATGGGCGTGATCATGCTGCTGCTCACCCTGGTCCTGTCCGTGGTCACACTGCGCGCCACCCGCCGTGAGCGCATCGAGTTCTGAGCGGGAGAGACGACGACGATGAGCACCCCCATCAAGGAGACCACCCAGGTCCCCGCCCAGCGCTCCGCGGGCAGGGCCCCGGTCCGCGCCGACGGCCGGCCCCGCGAGGGCGTCGTGCTGAACGCCTTCTCGCACGGCTTCCTCGCCCTGTGGGCGCTGCTGATCGTGCTGCCGCTGGTGTGGCTGGTCCTCAGCTCCTTCAAGACCGACGCGCAGATCGGCGGCTCGGCCTTCGGCTGGCCGCAGCACTGGTCGCTGGACGTGTTCTCCCGGGCCTGGAAGACGGGTATCGGCGACTACCTCCTCAACACCGTCATCGTGCTGGCGTTCTCGGTGCCGCTGACGATGCTCTTCGGCTCGATGGCCGCGTACGTGCTGGCCCGCTACCGGTTCCCCGGCAACCGGTTCCTCTACTACTTCTTCGTGGCCGGCGCGATGTTCCCGGTGTTCCTGGCCCTGGTGCCGCTGTTCTTCATGGTCAAACGCCTGGACATGCTGAACACCTACCAGGGCCTGATCCTGGTCTACGTCGCCTACTCGCTGCCGTTCACGGTGTTCTTCATGCACGCCTTCTTCCGGACCCTGCCGTCGGCCGTCTTCGAGGCGGCCATCCTCGACGGGGCCTCGCACACCCGGACGTTCTTCCAGGTCATGCTGCCGATGGCGAAGCCGGGTCTGATCAGCGTCGGAATCTTCAACACGCTGGGACAGTGGAACCAGTTCATCCTGCCGACGGTCCTGATGCAGCCGCAGAGCGGCGACGATCCCGAGCGCTACGTGCTCACCCAGGGACTGATCCAGCTTCAGCAGCAGATGGGCTACGCGACCGACCTGCCGGTCCTCTTCGCGGGCGTGACCATCGCGATGATCCCGATGCTGGTGGTCTATCTGTCCTTCCAGCGCCAGGTACAGGCGGGACTGACCTCGGCCACCCTGAAGTAGTGAAGTAGCGCTCCGCAGGCGCCCGTGCGCACACCGTTCCCGTGGCCGGGAGCGGTGTGCGCTGCTGCACCCAGTACCCCCGAAATTGTTCAACCTCTTGACGGGAGGCGACCCGAACGGCTCAGCTTAGAGTTCACTAGTTGGACATAGACGGGGCCTCATCGCGGCGGTCCCGTGCGCAGGAGGTCGTCGTGGAGACTCCAGGGTCGCAGTCGTCGCTGCACCGAGCCAACCTGGAGCGGGTCGTCCGTGCCGTCCGGCTGGCGGGATCGCTCACCCAGGCGGAGATCGCGAGGACGACGGGCCTGTCGGCGGCGACGGTCTCCAATATCGTCCGTGAACTCAAGGACGGCGGGACCGTCGAGGTCACGCCCACCTCGGCGGGCGGCCGCCGGGCCCGCAGCGTCTCGCTGAGCGGCGCCGCCGGCATCGTCATCGGCGTCGATTTCGGGCATACCCACCTACGGGTCGCGGTGGGCAATCTGGCCCATCAGGTCCTGGCCGAGGAGTCCGAGCCGCTGGACGTCGACGCCTCCTCCGCCCAGGGCTTCGACCGGGCGGAAGAGCTGGTCAACCGCTTGATCGCGGCCACCGGCGTGGACCGTTCGAAGATCGCGGGCGTGGGCCTGGGGGTGCCCGGGCCGATCGACGTGGAGTCCGGCACCCTGGGCTCGACCGCGATCCTGCCGGGCTGGACCGGCAGCAGACCCGCCGAGGAGATGCGGGGGCGGCTCGGCGTGCCCGTCCACGTGGACAACGACGCCAACCTGGGCGCCCTCGGCGAGCTGGTCTGGGGCAGCGGCCGCGGGGTGCGTGACCTTGCTTACATCAAGGTCTCCAGCGGTGTCGGCGCGGGGCTGGTGATCGACGGGAAGATCTACCGGGGTCCCGGCGGGACAGCAGGAGAAATCGGACATATTACACTCGATGAATCAGGTCCCGTCTGCCGCTGTGGCAACCGGGGCTGCCTGGAGACCTTCACGGCCGCGCGCTACGTGCTGCCACTGCTCCAGCCCAGTCACGGCATGGATCTGACCATGGAGGGTGTCGTGCGGCTGGCCAGGGACGGAGACCCGGGCTGCCGTCGCGTGATCGGCGACGTCGGCAGGCATATCGGCAGTGGTGTCGCAAATCTCTGCAACCTGCTCAACCCCAGCCGGGTGGTCCTCGGCGGCGATCTCGCCGAGGCCGGTGAGCTGGTCCTGGGGCCCATCAGGGAGTCCGTGGGGCGCTATGCCATCCCCAGTGCCGCCCGCCAACTGTCGGTGCTTCCTGGGGCACTTGGGGGCCGTGCCGAGGTGCTCGGGGCGCTCGCTCTCGCACTCAACGAGATGGGCGATTCGACCCTTTTGGACGGGTCGCTGTCTACCGCGGCACCCGCCTTCACTTAGAGAACGAAACACGCCGTTGCCAACCCGTTAAGTATTTACTTCTTGACGTCGAACCTGCGGCCGAGTTGACTCCAACCCACCTCGGCCGCAGCGTTGCGGCCCTGTCAGGGAGGCACCACCAATGAACAACACGATGCGTAGAGTCGTCATCGGTACCGCTGCCGTTTCCATGGCCCTTTCGGTGGCCGCTTGCGGCAAGGCCGGCGACAAGGACTCCGGCAGCAGCAGCTCCTCCTCGTCGGACAGCAAGACCATCGGTCTCCTGCTCCCCGACAGCGTGACCGCGCGCTACGAGAAGTTCGACAAGCCGCTGTTCGAGGCCAAGGTCAAGGAGCTGTGCTCGGACTGCAACGTCGAGTACGCGAACGCGGCCGGCGACGCTGCCAAGCAGGCGCAGCAGGTCAGCAGCATGATCACCAAGGGCGTCAAGGTCCTCGTGATCTCCGCTCAGGACTCGGCCGCCATCAAGTCCTCCATCCAGACCGCGGTGGACAAGGGCATCAAGGTCGTCGCGTACGACCGTCTCGCCCAGGGTCCGGTCTCGGCCTACGTGTCCTTCGACAACCAGAAGGTCGGCGAGCTCCAGGGTGAGGCCCTCCTCGCCGCCCTCGGCTCCAAGGCCACCCCGAAGTCGAAGATCGTCATGATCAACGGCGACGACGCCGACCCGAACGCCGGTCAGTTCAAGGCGGGTGCCCACAAGGCCCTCGACGGCAAGGTCGACATCGCGTACGAGCAGTCCGGTCTGTGGAAGGACACGGTCGCCGCTCAGAAGGTGTCCGCCGCCATCACCCAGCTCGGTGCCAAGAACATCGCGGGCGTCTACTCCGCCAACGACGGCATGGCCGGTGGTATCGCCAACACCCTCAAGGGCGCGAAGATCAGCGGCATCCCGCTGACGGGCCAGGACGCCGAGCTCGCGGGCATCCAGCGCATCGTCGCCGGCACCCAGTCCTCCACGGTCTACAAGGCCTTCAAGCCGGAGGCGGACGCCGCTGCCCAGCTCGCGGTCAACCTGCTCCAGGGCAAGGACATCAAGTCCCTGGCCACCCAGGAGCTCACCAGCGGCTCCGGCGACAAGGTGCCCTCGCAGCTGCTGACCCCGGTCTCGGTCACCAAGGCCAACATCAAGGACACGGTGATCAAGGACGGTCTGTACTCCGTCGCCGACATCTGCACCGCGGACTTCGCCGCGGCCTGCAAGGCGGCCGGCCTTCAGTAAGCAGTTCGTCTCGGGCGACTACCCGCACCACGGGTAGCCGCCCGAGTCACGACCGCCCGGCGGTCCCGCGAACCTGTCCGACGCCTGCCCCACCTTCACACCCCGCTGCGGGGCGGGCGTCGGATGGAACCGTTGCGAAGCGCGACGGATTCGCGCATGTTCATCTTGTAAACCTTGTGCTTTTCGCACATCCCTCCGCGCCTGTTTGATCGAGCGCGGCATCCCCGCCGGTCAGGCGGCGAAGGAGATGGTTCACGTGTCCGCTACGCCCGTGCTGGCGTTGCGCGGAGTCTCCAAGCGGTTCGGTGCGGTTCAGGCCCTCACCGACGTCGAGCTGGAGGTCCACGCCGGAGAAGTGGTCGCCCTGGTGGGCGACAA
This sequence comes from Streptomyces sp. NPDC002265, assembly GCF_040296125.1. Lineage (NCBI taxonomy): Bacteria > Bacillati > Actinomycetota > Actinomycetes > Kitasatosporales > Streptomycetaceae > Streptomyces > Streptomyces sp. NPDC002265. Next base: position 18,738 of record NZ_JBEOWS010000043.1, read on the forward strand.
CGGCGCCGGAAAGTCCACCCTGGTCAAGACGATCGCGGGTGTCCACCCCATCGATGAGGGCGTCATCGAGTGGGAGGGCAAGGCGGTCAGCATCAACAAGCCGCACGACGCCTCGGGACTCGGCGTCGCGACGGTCTACCAGGACCTCGCCCTGTGCGACAACCTCGACGTGGTGGGCAACCTCTACCTCGGTCGCGAACTGAAGCACCGTGGTGCGATCGACGAGGTCACCATGGAGCAGAAGGCGCGCGAGCTGCTGAGCACGCTCTCCATCCGCATCCCGAGCGTGCGCATCCCGATCGCGAGCCTCTCCGGTGGTCAGCGCCAGGTCGTGGCCATCGCCCGCGCCCTCATCGGTGACCCCAAGGTCGTCATCCTCGACGAGCCGACCGCCGCCCTCGGCGTCGAGCAGACCGCGCAGGTCCTCGACCTGGTCGAGCGGCTGCGCGAGCGCAACCTCGGCGTCATCCTCATCAGCCACAACATGGCCGATGTGAAGGCCGTCGCGGACACCGTCGCCGTCCTGCGCCTGGGCAAGAACAACGGTTCCTTCTCCGTGAAGGACACCAGCCACGAAGAGATCATCGCCGCGATCACCGGAGCCACGGACAACGCCGTGACCCGTCGTGCGGGGCGTCGCAGCGCGGAGGCCGCAAAGTGAGCGACACGTCCAAGGTTTCCAAGGCGGAGGCCGAGGTGGAGGGCCAGAGCACGGTCGCTCCCGCCGATGACCCCACCGCCGCGCCGGTCGCCGTCGTCGACCCGCGTCTGCTGGTCCGCGAAGAGGGCCTCAAGGGCTACGTCACCGAGTTCAAGCGCAAGATCAAGGGTGGCGAGCTCGGCTCGCTGCCGGTCTTCGTCGGCCTGATCGTCATCTGGACGATCTTCCAGACGCAGAACGACCGGTTCCTGAGCGCCGACAACCTCTCGAACATCAGCTACTTCCTCTCGGCCACCGGCATGCTCGCCATCGGCCTGGTGTTCGTCCTGCTGCTCGGTGAGATCGACCTCTCCGTCGGCTCGGTCAGCGGCCTGGCGTCCACGGTCTTCGCGGTGTTCGTGGTCAACCACAGCATGAACCCCTGGCTGGCCCTGGTCCTGACCATCGCCACCGGTGCCGCCATCGGTGCCCTCCAGGGCTGGTTCTTCGCCCGGATCGGCGTGCCCGCCTTCGTCGTGACGCTGGCCGGCTTCCTGGGCTGGAGCGGTCTGATGCTGTGGCTGCTCGGTTCGAGCGGCACCATCAACATCCCGGCCGAGGAAGGCCCGGTGCACCTGCTCGGCCAGAGCTCCTTCTTCATGGACCAGGCCATCATCGGCGCCTACGTGCTGGCCGGCCTCGCCGTCCTGTCGATGCTCGTCGGTTCCTTCATGGAGCAGCGCCGCCGCAAGGCCGCCAACGTGCCCTTCCGTCCCACCAGCGAGATCCTGCTGCGCGTCGGCGCGCTCGCCGTGGCCGCCTTCGCCGCCGCTGCGGTGCTGAACAACGCCTCCGGTGTCTCCAACGCCCTGGTGATCTTCCTTGCCTCCCTGGTGATCGTGGACTTCGTGCTGCGCCGCACCACGTACGGCCGCAAGATCTTCGCGGTCGGCGGTGGCATCGAGGCGGCCCGCCGGGCCGGCATCAGCGTCCCGATGGTCCGCATCACCGTCTTCGCCATCTCCGGTTCCTTCGCGGCCATCGGCGGTATGTTCTTCGCCGGCCAGACCGCGAGCGCCACGCTCAACGCCGGTGGCGGCAACACCCTGATGCTCGCCATCGCGGCGGCCGTCATCGGTGGTACCAGCCTCTTCGGCGGTCGCGGAAACGTCTGGTCGGCCCTCCTGGGCATGCTGGTCATCCAGTCGATCCAGACGGGTCTGGACCTGCTCAACATGAACACCTCCATCCAGTACATGATCACTGGTGCGGTGCTCCTGGGCGCGGTCGTCATCGACTCCGTCTCCCGCAAGAGCCAGAAGGCCGCGGGTCGCGCGTAACACCGCACAGGCGCCGCCACGGAATCCCGCGACGGCGCCCGCGGAAGATCCTGTGCCCGGCACCAACGGCGGTGCCGGGCACAGGTATGTCACAAGCCTGCATGTCATAAGCCGGGCCGTCGTGGGTACGGCCGTCCGTGTGACCCACGACGAAGGGCCCGGGCGTCACGCGCCGGGACGGAACATTAGACTCGACGAGCCCGGCAACAGCTCGATCAGCTTTTTAAGTGCAAGGAGGCACGGGTGCCGCTGCTGACCCGCATCAGGGGACCGCGCGATCTGGACCGGCTCAGCCTGGAGGAGCTGGACCAGCTGGCAGGGGAGATCCGGACCTTCCTCGTCGACGCCGTGTCCAAGACAGGCGGCCACCTCGGCCCCAACCTCGGCGTGGTCGAGCTCACCATCGCCCTGCACCGCGTCTTCGAGTCCCCGAAGGACAAGGTCCTGTGGGACACGGGCCACCAGTCCTATGTGCACAAGCTGCTCACCGGACGCCAGGACTTCTCGAAGCTGAAGATGAAGGGCGGCCTGTCCGGCTACCCCTCGCAGGCCGAGTCCGAGCACGACGTCATCGAGAACAGCCACGCCTCCACGGTGCTCGGCTGGGCCGACGGCCTCGCCAAGGCCAACGAGCAGCGCAAGCGCGACAGCCACGTGGTCGCCGTGATCGGTGACGGCGCGCTGACCGGCGGCATGGCCTGGGAGGCGCTCAACAACATCGCCGACGCCAAGGACCGCCCGCTGGTCATCGTCGTCAACGACAACGAGCGCTCGTACGCGCCCACCATCGGCGGTCTCGCCAACCACCTCGCCACGCTGCGCACCACCGACGGCTACGAGCGCTTCCTGGCCCGCGGCAAGGACCTCCTGGAGCGCACCCCCGTCGTGGGCAAGCCGCTCTACGAGACCCTGCACGGCGCGAAGAAGGGCCTGAAGGACTTCATCGCCCCGCAGGGCATGTTCGAGGACCTGGGCCTGAAGTACGTGGGCCCGATCGACGGCCACGACATCGAGGCCCTGGAGTCGGCGCTGGCCCGCGCCAAGCGCTTCGGCGGCCCCGTCATCGTGCACTGCCTCACCGAGAAGGGCCGCGGCTACCAGCCCGCCCTCCAGGACGAGGCCGACCGCTTCCACGCCGTCGGCAAGATCCACCCCGACACCGGCCTGCCGATCGCCTCCTCCGGCGCCGACTGGACCTCCGTCTTCGGCGACGAGATGGTCGAGCTCGGCAAGGAGCGCGAGGACATCGTCGCCATCACGGCCGCCATGCTCCAGCCGGTCGGCCTGGACAAGTTCGCCAAGACCTTCCCCGAGCGCGTCTACGACGTCGGCATCGCCGAGCAGCACGCCGCCGTCTCGGCCGCGGGCCTGGCCGCCGGCGGTGTCCACCCGGTCTTCGCCGTGTACGCCACCTTCCTCAACCGCGCCTTCGACCAGGTGCTGATGGACGTGGCGCTGCACAAGTGCGGAGTCACCTTCGTCCTGGACCGGGCCGGGGTCACCGGCACCGACGGCGCCTCCCACAACGGCATGTGGGACATGTCGATCCTCCAGGTCGTCCCCGGCCTCAGGCTGGCCGCGCCGCGCGACGCCGACCAGGTCCGCGCCCAGCTGCGCGAGGCCGTCGCCGTCGAGGACGCGCCCACCGTGGTCCGCTTCTCGAAGGGCGCCGTCGGCCCCGCCGTACCGGCCGTCGGCCGGGTCGGGGGCATGGACGTGCTGCGCGAGCCGGGCACCGGCACCCCCGACGTGCTCCTGGTCTCCGTCGGCGCGCTGGCGCCGATGTGCCTGGAGATCGCCGAACTGCTGGAGAAGCAGGGCATCACCACCACCGTCGTCGACCCGCGCTGGGTCAAGCCCGTCGACGAGGCCCTGGCCCCGCTCGCCGAGCGGCACAGCGTGGTCGTCACCGTCGAGGACAACTCCCGCGTCGGCGGTGTCGGCTCCGCGATCGCGCAGGCCCTGCGCGACGCAGGCGTCGACATGCCGCTGCGCGACTTCGGCATCCCGCCGCGCTTCCTCGACCACGCCTCCCGCGCCGAGGTCATGACGGAGATCGGGCTCACCGCGCCCGACATCGCCCGCCAGGTCACCGGCCTGGTCTCGAAGCTGGACGGACGCTTCGACCGGCCGACCGCCGAGATCGAGCCCGCGCGCGACTGACGGCCGCACAGGCCCCAGGCGCGCCGAGCGCAACACCGACACGGCCGGACGGGCCGGTTTCACCATCGCGAAGGGTGGTGGAACCGGCCCGTCCGCGTGAAAGCTCCCGCGTCGGGGCACACGGACTAGGCCCCCTCTCGATCATGTCGAGGACGACAAAGCGTGGGAGGTCCGCCGTGAGCAGCACCCTCTTCCGGACGAAGAAGGTCGAGCAGTCCATCCTCGATACCGAGGAGCCCGAGCACGCGCTCAGGAAGTCCCTGTCCGCGCTGGACCTGACCGTCTTCGGCGTCGGCGTCATCATCGGCACCGGCATCTTCGTCCTGACCGGCAAGGTCGCCAAGGAGAACGCGGGCCCCGCGGTCGCCCTGGCCTTCGTCGTGGCCGGCGTCGTCTGCGCCCTGGCCGCGCTGTGCTACGCCGAGTTCGCCTCCACCGTCCCGGTGGCCGGATCGGCGTACACCTTCTCGTACGCCTCCCTCGGCGAGCTGCCCGCCTGGATCATCGGCTGGGACCTGGTGCTGGAGTTCGCGCTCGGCACCGCGGTGGTCGCCGTCGGCTGGTCCGGCTACATCCGCTCGCTGATGGACAACGCCGGCTGGCATCTGCCCGCGGGGCTCGGCAGCCGGGAAGGGGCCCACGGGTTCGGCTTCGACATCCTCGCCGCCGCGCTGGTCCTGGTGCTGACCGGGATCCTCGTGCTCGGCATGAAGCTCTCCGCGCGCGTCACCGAGGTCGTCGTCGCCATCAAGGTCACCGTGGTCCTCGTCGTCATCGTCGCCGGCGCCTTCTTCATCAAGACCGCCAACTACCACCCGTTCATCCCCAAGGCGGAGCCGGTACCGGCGGGCGGCGGCTTCCAGGCCCCGCTGATCCAGCTGATGGCCGGCTGGGCCCCCTCCAACTTCGGCGTGCTGGGCATCTTCACCGCCGCGTCCGTGGTCTTCTTCGCCTTCATCGGCTTCGACGTGGTCGCCACCGCCGCCGAGGAGACCAAGAACCCCCAGCGGGACATGCCCCGCGGCATCCTCGGCTCCCTGTTCGTCTGCACCGTCCTCTACGTCGCCGTCTCGATCGTCGTCACCGGCATGCAGCACTACAGCAAGCTGTCCGTGGACGCCCCGCTCGCGGACGCGTTCAAGGCCACCGGGCACCCCTGGTTCGCGGGCATGATCAGCTTCGGTGCCGCCGTCGGCCTGATCACGGTCTGCATGATCCTGCTCCTGGGCCAGACCCGGGTGTTCTTCGCGATGAGCCGCGACGGACTGCTGCCCCGCTTCTTCTCCCAGGTCCACCCCCGCTACAAGACCCCGCACCGGCCGACCATCCTGCTCGGCGTGATCATCGCGATCCTGGCGGGCTTCACCAGCCTGAGCGAACTCGCCGAACTGGTGAACATCGGCACGCTCTTCGCCTTCGTGGTCGTCGCCCTCGGCGTGATCGTCCTGCGCCGCACCCGCCCCGACCTGCACCGCGCCTTCCGCACCCCCTGGGTGCCGTTCCTGCCGATCGTCTCGGTCCTCGCCACGCTCTGGCTGATGCTGAACCTCCCCGCCGAGACCTGGATCCGGTTCGCGGCGTGGATGGTGATCGGCTTCTTCGTCTACTTCCTGTACGGCCATTCGCACAGCCGTCTCGGACGCCACGAGGAGATCACGGCCGACCAGATCCCCAAGCACGAGCAGTGACGGAGCCATCCGGCAACCCGGCCTCGTATGTCCCGCTTCGGCGGGAGATGCGAGGCCGGATAGCGTGCTCCCCATGTCTGCCGCGCCACTCGTCACACCACGTTCCGTAGTCACGGCCGAAGCGGCGGTGTCGTACTGGAGGCGCCTGTTACCCCTGCTCGCGGTGCTGGCCTGCGTCACCCGGGTGCCGTCCTTCGTCCCGCCCCTGTGGAACCCGGACGAGGGCTATCTCGCCGTGCAGGCCCGCCTCCTGGCCCACGGCGGACAGCTCTACGAGACGGTCGTGGACCGCAAGCCGCCGCTGGTGCCGTGGCTCTACCAGGGGGCGTTCGCCCTGTGCGGCTCGCACTCCCTCACCTGTGTCCGGGTGCTCGCCGTGCTGGCCCAGCTGCTCACCGCCGCGATGCTCGCCTCGCTCGCCCGGCGCCGCTGGGGCGACCGCGCCGGCCGCACCGCAGGCGTGCTCTACCTGCTGGTCTCCGTCGGACTCAACCCCGAGGACGCGCAGGCGGCCGGCTTCGAGGTGTTCATACTGCCCTGTACGGCAGCCGCGATGTGGTGCGCCGACCGGCGCCGCTGGGCGGCCGCCGGTGCCGCCGTGGCCTGCGCCTTCCTCACCAAGCAGACCGGCGGCGCGGTACTGCTGCCGGTGCTGTGGCTCTGCGGCACCGCACGGCCGGCCCTGCTGCGGCTGGCCACCGGGGTAGCGCTGCCGGTGCTGGGCGCCGCCCTGCTGACCGACCCGGCGGGCTTCGTCTTCTGGACCGTCACCGGCTCCGCCGCCTACGCCACGTTCACCGGCTCCGAACTGCACGTCCTGGGCCGGGGACTGGTCAACACCGCCATCCTCGCGGCCGCCTGCGCGGGCCTGCTCCCACCCGCCGTACGGGCCCTGCGCGGCGCGCGCACGGGCGCGGCCGACCTCTGGCTGTGGCTGGCCGCGTCGGCGGGAGCGGTACTGCTGGGCTTCCACTTCTTCGGCCACTACTACCTCCAGCTGATCCCGCCCCTCGCGCTGCTGGCCACCTGCGGGCTCCAGCACCTGCCCCGGGACCGGGTCCCGGCCGCCGTGCTGACCTCGTCCTGCTGCTGCGCCCTGTTCCTGGTCTGGGGACTGCTCGCCCCACGCCCCGAACTCGCCCACGCCCGGCGTCTCGCCGCCGCCGTCGCCCACCGCACCGGCCCCACCGACCGGGTCCTGCTGTGGGGCATGCACCCGGAGACGTACTGGCTGGCCGACCGCACGCCCGCCAGCCGCTACCTGACGGCCGGCCTGCTCACCAACTTCAGCGGCGGCCGGGACGGCCCCCAGGTCGGCGAGAAGTACGCGGTCCCCGGCACCTGGCCGGTCTTCCGCGCGGAACTGGCCGACCGCCCGCCGTCGCTGATCGTCGACGACTCCCGCGGCTGCCCGTACGGCCCGGACCGCATCCCGGGACTGCGCCATCTGCTGGCGGCCGGGTACGAGGAGGCGGGGAGGGTGGACGGGGCGGTGCTGTACCGGCGGTCGCCGGGGCGGTGAGCGGGCCCGCCGTCACCCCCGTACCGCCCGCGGCCCCGTCACCTGCGCGCCCAACTCCGCCACCCGGCGCCGTAGTTCACGATCGGCGGTGACGACCAGGCAGGGGCGGCCGACGGCACCGGCGACGACCTCGACGAGATGGTCGTCGCCGCTGCCGGGCGCGGGCTCCACCCGTACCCCCGGCACGGACTCCACCCCACGGGCCGCGCCCTCCACCACCAGGACGATCTCGACCGGACCGTCGTACCCCGGCAGTCCGTGCACCGCCAGCCGGTCGCGCAGCCGCTGCGCGGCGCCGTGCCGGTCGCGCCACCATCCGTCGGGCACCGACCCGACGACGTTCGCCGCGTCGACGATCACGAGCAGAGTACGGGCGTCCTGGTCGCTCATACGCCCCAGCCTCGCACGGCGGATCACCCCAAGACGACCATGGCCTGTGGCCGCGGCATTAAGGTGATCCGGTGAACGGCGACTGGTTCATACGCGGCCGCGACGGCCTGCTCAGTGTCTACCTGCTCTCGGGCGACGCGGTCCTGTGCCGTGCCGAGCGCGTTCCCGGCGGCGCCTGGACGGTGTCCCGCAGAATAGGCGGCGAGCAGAGACTGCACCCCGTCCTCGGGACCGGACAGGGCATCGACGGCTATGCCCATCTGGTCTCCTGGCGGCCCACCGCGCCCGGCGAGTCCGGCCTGGTGCACTCCACCCACTTCCAGCCCCGGCTCGCCGCCCTCGACTGGACGCCGATCGGGCACCCCGACAAGAAGGGCGACCGCACCGGCACCCCCACGGTCGCGGTGGACGCCCAGGGGCGCGCCCACGTCTTCGTCCGCAACGCGGCCGGCGGGATGAGCATGCGCGCCCAGAAGGAGGCGGGCGGCTGGGAGCCCTGGCGCGACCTGAAGGGGCACGACATCCAGGGGGAACCGGCCGCGGTGACGGGGGAGTCGGGCCGCGTCGAACTGTACGCGGCGGTGCCGGGCGCCCTGTTGCACTGGCGGCAGGAGGAGGAGGGCGCCACGCCGGTCCTGGAGGAGGCGATGGAGGCCACGGCCCGCCCGGGCACGCTGCGCGCGCTGGCCACCTCGCCGGAGAGCACCACCCTGCTCTTCACCGACGACTCCGGCGAACTGCGCGCCTGGCGCCCCGGTGGCGAGCCCGTCACCGTGCTGACCGCCGCCGGCCCGGGCCGGGTCTCCGCGGTCCGCTGCGAACTGGACGGCCACGACTGCACGTTGCTGGCCCAGCGCGCCGACTCGGGCCGGATCGCGTTCGCCGCCTACCCGACCGAACAGGAGACGGCCGGGGCCTGGTGGACCGAGTCGGGCACACAACTGCCCGGGGACGCGGAGGTGAGCCTCACCGTGGACCGGGACGGCCGGGTGGCCGCGGCCGCCCTCTCCCCGTCGACCGGCGAACTCCGCCTCACCCGCCGCAAGACCGAACCGGGCCTGGCCCTGGAGGCGTGGCGCACGGTCTGACCGTGGAGGGCGCGGGTCCGCGCCCCGCCCTCCACCGCAACCGTCCCTCGGACTACGAATCGCCGCCGGTGGCGGGGGACCTCTTCGCCGACTCGGGGATCTCGGAGTCGGAACGCAGCGCCTTCCACAGCTTCGAGGCCTGAGGCTCGGCGGCCACGACCCGGTTCGGGTCGACTCGGTCGTACGACACCGGGAGCATGATGGTCTCCATGGTGGACGGGTCGACGCCGTTCATGCTCCGGCCGAACTCGGCCAGCGCCGTGAGCGAGGCGAGTTCGGAGTCGGTGGTGAGCGCCTGGGTCAGGCTGTCGGCGATCCTGTACGTCTTCGTGGGGCTGCCCAGCAGGTCCTGCTTCTTGATCTCGGAGAGCAGCGCGGTCATGAACTGCTGCTGAAGGCCGATACGGCCGAGGTCGCTGCCGTCCCCGATGCCGTGCCGGGTCCGTACGAACTCCAGGGACTGGGTGCCGTTGAGCCGGTGCGTGCCGGAGGTGAGGTCGAGGCCGCTGGAGGAGTCGTGGATGTCCTGGTCGACGGTGACGTCCACCCCGCCTATCGCATCCACCAGTTCCTTGAAACCGGCGAAGTCGATCTCCATGTAGTGGTCCATCCGGATCCCGGAGATCTTCTCCACGGTCTTCACCACGCAGGCCGAACCGACCTGGGAGTAGATGGAGTTGAACATGACGCGCTGCGCGGACGGAACCTTGGAGCCGTCCGCACGGGTGCACTCGGGTCGGGTCACCAGCGTGTCGCGAGGGATGCTGACGGCGACGGCCTGCGTGCGCCCCTCGGGTATGTGCATCACCAGCGCGGTGTCGGAACGCGCCCCCGAGACGTTGCCCGTCTTGAGCGCGGCGTTGGCGCCGGCGCGCGAGTCGGAGCCCAGGATCAGGAGATTCTGCCCGGAGGTGGGCAGCTTCGCCGGGCGGTCGTCACCGATCGCCCGGTCGAGGTCGATCCCCTTGATGTTGCCGTCGAGGTCGCTGTAGAGCCAGTAGCCGGTGCCGCCGACAGCCAGCAGCAGGACCAGGAGCGACATCAGGACGATGCGGCCCCGGCGTCTCCTGCGTGGCCCGGCGCCGTGCTGTCCGGCGTCGTCCGACTTGCTGTTCTGTCTGTTTTCGGTCGTGGTGCTGTGCGTCATCGGATTCGGTTCTCTCCTCACGAGCTCCGCGCACGCGGAGTTGCGGGGTCCGGGAGGGGGAACCGGCCCAACTGATACGAAGCAGTGCAGTGCGAGCACTATAGGCATCCCCATGACCATGCTTTAAGGGGGGATGACCTGCGGATGAACCATAGATGTACATCACATCACTTCTTCTTGACCAAGGTAGAGTCTTGGCTAAGAATGTGGAAATCCTGTGATCTTCGGTGGAGGGGGCTCGTATCCGAGTTCGCAGGGACGGCGGTGTCCACGCGGCAAGGGGGCTGCGGATCCGCCGAGACGCGGGGCGCCCAGTGTCGGCTGATCGATGGACTCATTGGGTGAGTTGTCTCGGTAGGAGTGAAAGTTGACGCATCATCCGCGTCTCGGTGTTGTTGTTCCGTTTCAGAACGTCGAGACCTATCTCGCCGAGTGTCTGGAATCGATAGCACGTCAGTCGTTCCGTGACTTCGAGGTGATCCTCGTCGACGACGGCTCCACCGATGGTTCGACACGTATCGCGGCCGAGTTCTGCGTCGCCGACCCGCGCTTCCGGCTGATCCGGCAGGAACCGCACGGGCCGGGACACGCCCGCAACACGGGTCTGCGGGCCATGCATCCGCGCGCCGAGTTCATCGCCTTCGTCGACGGTGACGACGTCATCCCCGAGTATGCCTACGAGCTGCTGGTGCGCACCCTGCAGGAGTCCGGCTCGGACTTCGTCTCCGGCAACGTGCAGATGATGAACTCCACCCAGAAGTGGCAGTCCCCCCTGCATCAGAGCCCGATGCAGAAGAGCCGACGCGGGACCCACATCACGAAGTTCGACGCGCTCATCTACGACCGGACGGTGTGGAACAAGCTGTTCCGGCGGTCCTTCTGGGACTGTCACTTCATCAAGTTTCCCGAGGGTGTCCTTTACGAGGACTCATGGGTCAATATGTACGCCCATTTCCGGGCGGCCAAGGTCGACGTCGTCGCCGACGTCGTCTACTTCTGGCGGCGTCGCGAGGGTGGCGCCGCCCCCTCGATCACCCAGCGTCACACCGAGCTGTCCAACCTGCGCGACCGGGTCGCCGCCGTGCAGTCCGTGAGCCGCTTCCTCGCCGAACGGCGCTCACGGCTCTACGAGGAGAGCAAGCGCAAGTACGACCTGGCCTGCCTCAAGTCCGACCTGATGCTCCACCTGAAGGTGCTTCCGGAGGCCGACGAGGAGTACCGCCAGGCGTTCATGGAGTGGGCCAACGAGTTCCTCGACGAGGCCGACCCCACCGTGATCGACGCGTTGCCGGCCGACGCCCGGGTCAAATGGCTACTGGTGCGCGAAAGGCGGCTGGCCGAGTTGCTGGAGGTCATCCGGTTCGAGCGGAGCGGTGGCCCGATGCCTGTCCAGCGGGGCTTCCGCCGCTATCTGAAGTACCCCTACCTCGGTGACCGGGAGGTCGGCCTCGACAAGAAGGCCTACCGGCTGGACAAGGAGTTCTCGCTGCACGGGTCGCTCGACGGCGCCCGGTGGAGCACCGACGGTCATCTGCTCACCCTCACAGGTGCGGCATATGTCCGTTACATCAATGTCCACAAGAAGCACATGTCGGTCAAGGCGATCGCTCTGCGCAACAAGAAGCAGGGGCGGATGCTCCTTGCCGCCGCGAAGACCACGTACGCACCCCAGGCCACCGAACACTCCAAGCAGAATCGTTACTGCTACGACTGGGCCGGCTTCGAGACGCACATCGACACCACCCGGCTCAAGCGCAAGGGCGAGTGGGCCGAGGGCACGTGGGATGTCGCCGTCGGCGTCCTCAGCCGTGGACTGTTCCGCTACCGCGGCATCGACCGCGGCGGCGCCGGAACCGCCGCCAACCCGCCGTACCGCTACGTCGACCGCAACACCCGCGTGCTGCCCGTGTTCCTGCAGGGCAAGCTCAAGCTGCGGGTGGAGATCGTGCGCTGCCGGATCACCAGCCACCGGGTCAGCGGTGACCAACTGGAGCTCAGCGGCGTCTATCTCGGCCCCAAGGTGCCCGAGTGGGGCAAGCTCCGGGTCACCAGCATGAGCGGCGCCGGCCGCCACGACGCCGCGGTGCAATTCCGGCCCGGCGGCGACGGCTGGTCCACCTTCACCGCCCGGATCCCGTTGCGTGCCCTGGTGCCGGGACACCGCGCCGACGCCGTGTCCGGCCTGGACGTGCCCCAGTCCTGGAGCATGGGCAGCAACGGCTGGAAGACCACCTTCCACGTCGAGGGCCGCAAGATGACCATCTACCCGGTGGTCGCCGAGCAGGTGCCCGACGGGCACTACCGCATGCCCGCCCCGCTCCAGACCCGCGAAGGCGACCGTGAGGTCGTCGTCCACCGCAACGGCTCCGGCTACCTGGTGCTCTTCGAACGCGCCACCCTGCCCGAGGCGACCGGCTTCGCATGGCGCGAGGACGGCTCCCTGGAGATCACCGGCCGCTACCTGGCTGCCGACCGGCTCACCGAGCGCGAGTACCGCGACGCCCACCTCGTGCTCCGTTCGCGCGCCCACGGCGCCGAACGCCCCGTCCCCCTCCAGTGGGACGGCGACGAGTTCCGGTCCGTCCTGACCCCGGCCGCCATGCGCACCCTGGCCGGGGACATCCCGCTCGCGTCCGGACGCTGGGACTTCTTCCTGCGCCGCCAGGACCTGTCAGCGGTGGCCCGCGAGGACCGGCTCGAAGACCTCACGGTGAAGATCGAGCAGGACATCGTGGCCGCCTTCCCGGAGGAGTACGAGGCGGACGAGCGCCGCTACGAACTCCAGGCCGAGGCCTACGACAGGCTCTCCCTCCTCGTCCACTCCGCCATGCCGGACCACGCCCGCGGCCCCTACCGCCAGAAGCTGCTGCGCACCAAGGCCTACCCGGCGGCACGCCACGAGAAGGTACGACCCGCGATCCTCCTGGATGCCTTCAAGGGCACCCAGTACTCGGACAGTCCGCGTGCCCTGCACGAGGAACTGGTGCGCCGGGGCGTGGACCTCGAACACCTGTGGGTCGTCCGGGACGACCAGGTCCAGGTCCCGCCGACGGCCACGCCCGTGCGCATGTGGTCCCCGCAGTGGTACGAGGCTCTGGCCACCAGCCGGTACGTGGTCGCCAACAACCACCTGCCCGACTGGTTCCAGAAGCGTGACGGCCAGGTCGTCGTACAGACCTGGCACGGTACCCCGTTGAAGAAGATCGGCCACGACATCGAGGCCATCCACTTCGCCGATCAGCGCTATCTGGAACGGGTCGAGAAGGAGGTGCAGAACTGGGACATGCTGGTCTCGCCCAACAGCTTCTCCACACCGATCCTCCGGCGCGCCTTCGGATTCCCGGGCGAGATGATCGAGTGCGGCTACCCGCGCAACGACGTCCTGCGCCGGCCCGGCACGGAACACCAGGAGCGGGAGATCCGCCGCCGTATCGGACTGCCCGACGGCAAGCGGGTCGTGATGTACGCGCCGACCTGGCGTGACGACCAGTACTACGCGCCCGGCAGGTACAAGCTGGACTTCCGCATCGACCTGGAGGACGCGCGCACCCGACTGGGCGCCGACCACGTCCTCCTGGTACGCCGTCACCCCAACGTGGTGGACCCGGTCCCCGGAGCCGGCGACGGCTTCGTCTTCGATGTCTCCGACTACCCGGACATGGCCGACCTGTCCCTGATCGCCGACGTGATGATCACGGACTACTCGTCCCTGATGTTCGACTACGTCAACACCGGCCGTCCGATCCTGTTCTTCACCTACGACCTGGACCACTACCGCGACACCCTGCGCGGTTTCTACTTCGACTTCGAGCGCAGGGCGCCCGGACCTCTGGTGCACACGTCCGAGGACCTGGTGAGCGCGGTCCGGGACATCGACCGGATCCAGGACGCCTATGCCGAGCGCTACCGGTGGTTCCAGCAGGAGTTCTGCGACCTCGACGACGGTTTCGCCGCGGCCCGCCTGGCGGACCGGATGCTGATCGCCGGAGGAGATCTCGCGCCCGAGGAGGCGCGGGCCCCCGCGGTGGGCTCCGCGGACATCCGCCACCAGGGACGCCCGCTTGCGCCGCTCGGCCGGGACGCTGGGCGCTGCCTCGCACCGCAGTCGACTCCGGCGGAGCCGGGGGCGGGGCCCGACCGGATCGTGAACGCCCTGCCCAGCCAGCCCGCGCGGGGTGACGCTGTCGGCGGACAGGTTCCCCAGGACAGGTCCGTCGAGGGCCTGGTCGTATGACCCCGTACGGCCGTGACCCCGTACGGCCGTGACACCGCACGGCCGTGCCCGCGCTCCCGCCTCAGGCCGTCGGCGCACCCGTCGAGGGCCTGAAGCGGGAAGCGCTGAGCCCGCTCGGCCGCGTCAAACGCTATATATTCTTACAAATAGGGAAAGTGCAGTATGTCTGAATCAGCCGCCAAGGGCCGCCCGGTGATCCGGGGGATCGACGCCTCGGGCGCTTGTCCCGTGGAGTACCGGTTCGCCCACGCGCGAGGCGGCAACCGGCATCTCACGGTCGTCTTCGCCAACATCCACGCGCCGGACGACTACGGCTGGGCCACCGGCATCTTCGACAACCTGCGCTCCAACATCCTCTGGATCCGCGACCGGTTCGACGGCGGCAACACCTACTACCTCTGCAGGAACGGAGACTTCGGGGTCGAGCAGTCCGTGATCGGGCTCATCCAGAAGGTGGTGAAGGCCCTCGGGCTGACCCCTGCCGACGTGACCCTGTGGGGCAGCTCGAAGGGCGGCAGCGCGGCCCTCTACTTCGGTCTCAAGTACGGCTTCCGCAACATCGTCGCAAGCGTCCCGCAGCTGCGGATCGGCACCTTCGTCCGCGACGTGTATCCCCGTACCGGCCGGCACATGCTGGGCGAGACGATGCCGGAGGACACGGTCCGGCTCCTCGACTCGGTCCTGACCGACCTGTTGGTCTCTGAAGCCAACCCGGGCGCGCACCTCTACCTGGTGTCCTCGCCGCAGGACGAGCAGTACGCCACGCAGATCGAACCGTATCTGGGACTGCTCCAGCAGTATCCGAACTTCAACTTCCTCTTCAGCGAGTCCCCGCACATCACCGGCCACGGCAAGGTCACCCAGCGCAACACGCCTCCGTTGCTGGGCATCGCCGGCCTTCTCGTGGAAGGCATCAGCCCGAGGCTGGGCGTCACCCGGCACGGCTACGAGGAACCCGACGCCGACCGGTCGGGCATCACCGAATTCCTCACCTCCACCTCGGTCGTGCAGGACCGGCTCGCGCCGCCGGTCGTCACCATGCCGCTCCCGCAGGAGCCGCTGCCCGTGACCGGCGTCGCCCTCACCGGCCGGGCACCCGGGGCGGTGCGCGTCAGTATCTGGAAGAACGGCGAGTACCTGGGCTCCGCACCCGTCGGCACCGACGGCGACTGGACCTGGAGGAGCGCGGGGTCCTGGAGCACCGGCGAGCACACGGTGCGGCTCTTCGCCGTCGACCGGAGCGGGATCCAGTCGCCCCGCACCGACGTGACGTTCACGACGTCGGACCGGACGACGGTCCCGGACGCACCGGACATCACGCCACCCGGGCAGTTCCTCGACGCCGAGGGGGCTCGGGTGGTCCTGCTGCCCCCGCTGCTGCACACGCCCGAGCCCGGCCAGCAACTCCTCGCCACCAGTATCCGTTTCACCGGCGCCTCCAACGCCGCCACCCACGTGGGATTCCGGGAGAACGGTGTCCTGCTGGGATCCTGCCCGGTCGCCCACGACGGCCGCTGGCTCTGGAACGCGGACAACGACTGGCTCCCCGGTACGCACACCGTCGAGGTCGTCGCTGCGAACGAGGCGGGAGAGGCGTCCCCGCCCGCGACCCTCACCTTCGCCGTCATACCCGTCCCCGGTCAGTGAACCGGGACATGCCCCAGGAGTGGAATCAGCCCATGTCCCCAGCACCCACCAGCGGGAGGCAGCTGCACACCGGCATCGAGACGGAAGGGGCGTTCCCGGTCGAGTACCGGTTCACCCATGCCCAGAAGGGCAACCGGCACCTGGTCGTCGTCTTCGCCAACTTCTCCGCACCGTCCGACTACGGCTGGTCCAACGGCGTGTTCGACAAGCTGCGCGCGAACATCCTGTGGATCCGGGACAGTTTCGAGGGAAACCAGAGCTACTACCTCTGCAAGGACATGGACTTCGCTCTGGAGCAGTCCGTCGCAACGCTCATCTCGAAGGTGATGAAGGCCCTCGACCTCACCGCGGGCTCCGTGACGCTGTGGGGCGGTTCGAAGGGCGGCAGTGCCGCTCTCTACTTCGGCCTCAAGTACGGCTTCCGCAACATCGTCGCCATCGTGCCCCAGTTCTCGATCGGCACGTACGTGAAGAACGTGCATCCCGGTACGGCCCGGTTCATGCTCGGTGAGGGGGTACCGGAGGAGAACGTGCGGATCGTGGACTCCCTCGTCCCCGACCTGGTGCGCTCCGGCGCCAACCACACCGCCAACATCTACCTGCTCTCCTCGCCTCAGGACGAGCAGTATCCGGTCCAGGTCGAGCCTTTTCTCAGCTTGTTCTGGCGCTACACGAACTTCAACTTCGTCCTCAGCGACTCGCCGCACATCGCCGACCACACCCAGGTCACGGGACGCAACGTTCCCATGCTGATGGGAATCGTCAACTCCCTGATCGACGGCATCGCGCCACGGCTGGGCTTCGTGCGCAACGGGTTCGAGGAGCCGGACCGCGACCGGTCCGCGATCGATTCCTACCTGGCTGACACAGCCGTCGTGCGCGGCGACGAGTTCCCGCCCCCGGCGGTCGTGGCACCCGTGCCGCGGACCCAGGTGCGCAGGGACGCCGTCCGGTTCGAAGGCCGCGCTCCGGGCGCCGCACGCGTGGCCGTGTGGGAGCAGGGCAAGTATCTCGGCCGGACCGATGTGGCCGCCGATGGCACCTGGTCCTGGGAGCCGGGCAGGCCCTGGAGCACGGGCGAACACCAGGTGAAGCTGTACGGCGTGGACGCGATGGGCTTCCAGTCCCGGCGTACCGAAATCCGTTTCACGGCTGTGGACGGTAACGGGGCGAACTCCTGACCCCGGCCACGCTCCCGGCGTGACACGCAGACCGCCCCCGCCGCTGTGGAAGCGGCGGGGGCGGTCTGTGGTGTGGCACCGGTGTCAGGACCGGTGCGCGGTGGACGTCACGCCGGAACCGAAGCCACCCCAGGCTCCAGGAACGGCTTGCCGTTCACCCGCTGCGAGACACCCTCACGGTCCAGGTACGGCGTGATGCCGCCCAGGTGGAAGGGCCAGCCGGCGCCCGTGATCAGGCAGAGGTCGATGTCCTGGGCCTCGGCCACGACACCCTCGTCGAGCATGAGCCCGATCTCCTGGGCGACCGCGTCGAGGACCCGGGCGCGCACCTGCTCCTCGGTCAGGACGACATCGCCCTGCTTCAGGAGCGCGGCGACCTCGGGGTCCAGCTCCGGCTTGAAGCCGTTCTCGGCGGAGTAGACGTAGAAGCCGCGCTTGCCCGCCTTGACGACGGCCGCGAGGTTCGGGGAGACCGTGAAGCGGTCCGGGAAGGCCCGGTTGAGGGTCTCCGAGACGTGCAGACCGATCGCGGGACCGACCAGCTCCAGCAGGACCAGCGGGGACATCGGCAGGCCCAGGGGCTCGACCGCCTTCTCCGCGACCTCGACGGAGGTGCCCTCGTCGATGACGTTCTGGATCTCGCCCATGAAGCGGGTGAGGATGCGGTTGACGACGAACGCCGGGGCGTCCTTCACCAGGACCGCGGTCTTCTTCAGCTTCTTGGCCACCGCGAACGCGGTCGCCAGCGACGCGTCGTCGGTCTGCTCGCCGCGGACGATCTCCAGCAGCGGCAGGACCGCGACCGGGTTGAAGAAGTGGAAGCCGACGACCCGCTCGGGGTTCTTCAGCTTCGAGGCCATCTCGGTGACCGAGAGGGACGAGGTGTTGGTGGCGAGGATCGCGTGCGCCGGGGCGACCGCCTCGACCTCCGCGAACACCTGCTGCTTGACGCCGATCTCCTCGAAGACCGCCTCGATGATGAAGTCGGCGTCGGCGAAGCCCTCGGCCTTGTCCAGGACACCGGAGACCAGCGCCTTGAGGCGGTTGGCCTTGTCCTGGTTGATCCGGCCCTTGCCGAGCAGCTTGTCGATCTCGGCGTGGACGTAGCCCACACCCTTGTCGACGCGCTCCTGGTCGATGTCCGTGAGGACGACCGGGATCTCCAGGCGGCGCAGGAACAGCAGCGCCAGCTGAGAGGCCATCAGGCCCGCGCCGACCACGCCGACCTTGGTGACCGGGCGCGCCAGGTTCTTGTCCGGGGCACCGGCCGGGCGCTTGCCGCGCTTCTGCACCAGGTTGAACGCGTAGATGCCGGAGCGCAGTTCGCCACCCATGATCAGGTCGGCGAGCGCCAGGTCCTCGGCGTCGTAGCCCTGCTGGAGGTCGCCGTTCTTGGCGGCGGCGATGATGTCCAGCGCGCGGTAGGCGGCCGGGGCCGCGCCGTGCACCTTGCCGTCGGCGACGGCCCGGCCGCGGGCGACGGCCTGGTCCCAGGCCTCACCGCGGTCGATCGCCGGACGCTCGACCGCGATGTCGCCCTTGAGGACGTTCGCCGTCCAGATCAGCGACTGCTCCAGGAAGTCCGCACCCTCGAAGAGGGCGTCGGCGATGCCGAGGTCGAAGACCTGCTGCCCCTTGAGCTGCTTGTTCTGGTTGAGCGAGTTCTCGATGATCACCGAGACGGCCTTGTCCGCGCCGATCAGGTTCGGCAGGATCGTGCAGCCGCCCCAGCCGGGGACCAGGCCGAGGAAGACCTCGGGCAGCGAGAACGCCGGCAGGGCCTTGGAGACCGTGCGGTAGCTGCAGTGCAGGCCGACCTCGACGCCGCCGCCCATCGCCGCGCCGTTGTAGTACGCGAAGGTCGGGACCGCGAGGCCCGCGAGGCGCTTGAAGACCTCGTGGCCGCCCTTGCCGATGGCGAGCGCGTCGTCGTGGTTCTTCAGGAGCTCGACGCCCTTGAGGTCCGCGCCGACCGCGAAGATGAACGGCTTGCCGGTGATGCCGACGCCGACGATCGTGCCGGCCGCGGCCTCCGCCTCGACCTGGTCGATCGCGGCGTTGAGGTTCGCCAGCGACGCCGGGCCGAAGGTGGTCGGCTTGGTGTGGTCGAAGCCGTTGTCCAGCGTGACGAGCGCGAAGCGCCCGGCGCCGTAGGGCAGGTCGAGGTGGCGTACGTGCGCCGACGTCACGACCTCGTCCGGGAACAGCTCGGCCGCACCCTTCAGAAGCTCAGCGGTGGTGCTCACTTGTCCCCCTCGAAGTGCGGGTTCTCCCAGATGACCGTCGCGCCCATGCCGAAGCCGACACACATGGTGGTCAGGCCGTAGCGGACGTGCGGCTGCTCCTCGAACTGGCGGGCCAGCTGCGTCATCAGACGCACACCCGACGAGGCGAGCGGGTGGCCGTAGGCGATCGCGCCGCCGTACTGGTTCACGCGCGCGTCGTCGTCGGCGATGCCGTAGTGCTCCAGGAAGGCGAGGACCTGGACGGCGAACGCCTCGTTGATCTCGAAGAGGTTGATGTCCTCGATCGTCAGGCCGGCCTGGGCCAGGGCCTTCTCGGTGGCCGGGATCGGGCCGTAGCCCATCACCTCGGGCTCGACGCCGGCGAAGGCGTAGGAGACCAGGCGCATCTTGACCGGCAGGTCGTGCTCGCGGGCGAAGTCCTCGGAGGCGAGGATCGAGGCGGTGGCACCGTCGTTCAGACCGGCCGCGTTGCCCGCCGTGACCCGGCCGTGCACCCGGAACGGGGTCTTGAGGCCGGCCAGGCTCTCCAGGGTCGTGCCCGGGCGCATCGGCTCGTCGGCGGTGACCAGGCCCCAGCCCGTCTCACCGGCTTCCGCGTTGGTGCGGCGGACCGAGATCGGCACCAGGTCCTGCTGGATCTTGCCGTCGGCGTACGCCTTGGCGGCCTTCTCCTGCGAGCGCACGGCGTATTCGTCGGCGCGCTGCTTGGTGATGGTGGGGTAGCGGTCGTGCAGGTTCTCCGCGGTCATGCCCATGAACAGGGCGGACTCGTCGACCAGCTTCTCGCTGACGAACCGCGGGTTGGGGTCGACGCCCTCACCCATGGGGTGACGGCCCATGTGCTCGACACCACCGGCGATCACGGCGTCGTACGCGCCGAAGGCGATGGAGCCCGCGGCGGTGGTGACGGCGGTCAGCGCGCCCGCGCACATGCGGTCGATGGAGTAGCCGGGGACCGACTGGGGGAGACCGGCGAGGATGCCGGCCGTACGGCCCAGCGTCAGACCCTGGTCGCCGATCTGCGTGGTCGCGGCGATGGCGACCTCGTCGATCTTCTTGGGGTCGAGGCCCGGGTTGCGGCGCAGCAGCTCCCGGATCGCCTTCACGACGAGGTCGTCGGCGCGGGTCTCGTGGTAGATGCCCTTCGGGCCCGCCTTGCCGAACGGGGTGCGGACGCCGTCGACGAAGACGACGTCCCTGACGGTACGAGGCACGATGGCTCTCCTCCAGATGCGGGATGGCACTGCAGCGCGGCACACGCGCTGAGCGCGCGCTCACCTCCCCATGCTACTTACGAGTAACCATGCTGCCCAGTCCCGGGGGCTGGAGCGGCGAAGGTCACATTCCCCCGCGCGCCGGAGCCGCTTCCCCGAGGGCGCCGAAGTCACGTCGCCGGGTGCGCCGGGGCATTCCCGCGGGGACGCCGGGGCCGCGTGTGCGCCGCGCGCCGAAGTCGCCTTGCGAGGTGCGCCGGGGTCGCCTTGCCGGGCGTGGTCACGCTCGGTGCGCACGCGTCGCGCGCCGGCGCGCGTTCTGGTCGGCCCGCCGTCGGTCGCTCCGGTGCCGCCCGGCAGGGGCGAGCCGTCGGCTGTCCACGCCGGATCTTGGCGTGATCTCGACGTACGTACACCCCTGCTCCGGTGCCGCCGCCCCTCCGAGGTGCACCGGGAGACACGGGGTGGGGCAGGGGTAAGGGGGTGCGGGCGCGGGCCGCCCGCGTTCCGGGGGTCCCTGGACGTTCGCCGGGGACGCGGCAACCTGTGGCGCCCCGCGGCGGTTCGTCAGTCCCCGATGGTCCGTGTGGGGGTCCGCCGGGGGCCCCGGGCGTTCGTCGGGGACGCGGCAACTTGTGGCGGCCCGCGGCGGTTCGTCAGTTTCCGATGGTCCGTGTGGGGGTCCATCACCGTCCCCGATGGTCCGTGGGGGTCCGCCGGGGTCTCGGTGTGGGCCGGGGGCCGGCAGGGTTCCGGGCCGTGCGGGTGTGTGGTGGGCGGTGCCGGGCCCTCGGGGGCCCGGCGGGCAGCGGAGTTGCTCAGGCGCCCTGGACGGACAGGGCCTCGGCCAGTGCCGGGGCCACCAGTTCCACCTGCCAGGGGCGTGCGCCGTAGGCGGCCAGGGCGGCCGCGGTGGATTCGACGTCCGTGCTCTTCGGCGGTTCCCAGCAGACCCGGCGCACCGTGTCCGGTGTGATCAGGTTCTCCTGGGGCATGTCGATCCGCTCGGCCAGCGCCGACACCGCGGCCCGCGCGGCCGACAGCCTGGCCGCCGCGGCCGGGTCCTTGTCCGCCCACGCGCGCGGCGGCGGCGGGCCGGTCACCTGCTGTCCCGGCTGCGGCAGCTGTGTTTCGGGAAGCGTCCTGGCGCGGTCGACGGCGGCCTGCCACTGGTCCAGCTGCCGACGCCCCATGCGATGCCCGAACCCGGTCAGCGCGGCGAGGGCGTGCACCTGGGACGGCAGCGCGAGGGCGGCCTCGACGATGGCCGCGTCGCTGAGCACCTTGCCCGGGGAGACGTCCCGGCGCTGAGCGATCCGGTCGCGGGTCTCCCACAGCTCGCGCACCACCGCGAGCTGGCGCCGCCGGCGGACCTTGTGCATACCGGACGTACGCCGCCAGGGGTCCTTGCGGGGCTCCGGCGGCGGAGCCGAGGCGATCGCGTCGAACTCCTGCCGGGCCCACTCCAGCTTGCCCTGCCGGTCCAGCTCCTTCTCCAGCGCGTCGCGCAGGTCGACGAGGAGCTCCACGTCCAGGGCCGCGTAGCGCAGCCAGGGCTCGGGCAGCGGCCGGGTCGACCAGTCGACCGCGGAATGGCCCTTCTCCAGGACGAAGCCGAGCACGCTCTCGACCATGGCGCCCAGGCCCACCCGGGGGAACCCGGCGAGCCGTCCGGCCAGCTCGGTGTCGAACAGCCGGCTGGGAACCATGCCTATCTCGCGCAGGCAGGGCAGGTCCTGGGTGGCCGCGTGCAGCACCCACTCCACCCCGGACAGCGCCTCGCCCAGCGCGGAGAGGTCCGGGCAGGCCACGGGATCGATCAGGGCGGAGCCCGCGCCGGCGCGGCGCAGCTGGACCAGGTAGGCGCGCTGGCCGTAGCGGTAGCCGGACGCGCGCTCGGCGTCCACGGCCACCGGGCCGGTCCCGGCGGCGAAGGCGGCGATCACCTCGGCGAGGGCGGCCTCGTCGGTGATCACCGGCGGAATGCCCTCGCGCGGTTCGAGCAGGGGGACGGGCGCCCCGGTCGCAGAAGATCCGCCGTCGTCCGGAGGGGCGCCTCCGGTGGTTCGCAGTGACGTGGCTGCTGCGGTCTCTTGGGCGTCGGTCACATGTCAAGGGTATCCGTGTCTTGACAGCGCCCGCCGACGGAACGTTCC
>NZ_JBEOWS010000044.1:0-41346 GCF_040296125.1 Streptomyces sp. NPDC002265
TGTTGCGTCGACGGTGGCCGGATGCAGAGCTCAATACGGTGTCCTCCCCGCCGAGCCGGGCGTGCAAGGCCCGCGCGGGCAGGCGGCCTGGAGGGAGTTCACGCCCTGCCTGGCATTCCCGGCCGGGATGGGGACGGTCGTCTGCAGCACCAGCGCGGTCGAGTCGGTCGACGCCCGCTGGCGGAAGTCCACCCGCAGCCGGGGCCGCTTGCCCTGCGGTCGGGCCGTGTTGAAGGTGCTCTACCTCGCAGTCCGGGAACTGGTCGGGCCCAAGGCGTGCGGCATCAGCCGTGTGGCAGCACATTGGAAGGGCGCCCTCGACGCGTTCGCGCTGTTCTTCGAAGACCGGGTCGGCATCCGGTGAGAACCGGGGACTTGCGCAAGGACGCTTGCACGCCCCGGATGGCCTTCGGCTTCGATGACGGAGATGGCGACGACAGCGCGGTTGGGGGACTTCGTTGTGTGTGAGGGGGCGGTCGGGGAGGCTTTGGTCGCTGCTGCCGGCGTTGTGCAGCGCTCGTCTGCCGGGGCGGCAGGACGTGTCGGGGTGCCGTGTCTGCCGGCGTTGCATGCTCCGGGATGCACCGGCGGGGTCCTGCGCGTGCGCCTGCCGTTGTGGGGTCTGCTCTCACTACGACACTCTGTAAGCCAGTTCTTGGGGGAGGCTGGCATGGGGCAGGAGGCGGTGTCGCGGCAGGAACTCATCCGCCGGCGGCGCAGCAGGGGGTTTGTCGGGCGGCGGCACGAACTGGCGGTGTTCCGAGAGAACCTCGCCCGGGACCCGAACAGTGAGGCGTATCAGTTCCTCTTTCACGTCCACGGTCTTGCCGGTGTGGGCAAGTCGACCCTGATCCGGCGGTGGGAGGCAGTGGCACGGGAGGAGGGCGCGGTCACCGCTGTTGTGGGGGAGGAGGCGGTCAGTGCGCTCGAGGCGATGGAGGCGATCAGTTCTCGGCTGGCGCGGCAGGGCTGCCCGCTGAAAGCGTTCGACAAGCAGCTGAGCCACTACCGGCAGAAGTGTCATGAGGCCGAGGCGGCCATGGCGGGGCTGCTGCCGGACGGTGACGGCCCTGGTGCCGCCCTGGAGCCGTCCCCGGTCAGCGCCCTTACCGCTCAAATCGGGATGGCGGGCCTGTCGCTCGTTCCCGGCGTCGGCGCGTTCAGCGGCGTGATTCGTCCGGAACAGGTTGCTGCCGGCCTGGACCGGGCGCGCGCGGCGGTCGGCAACAGACTGCGCAGCCACGAGGACACCCGGCTGGTGCTCTCGCCGTTGGAGATGCTCACCCCGCCCTTTCTCGCGGACCTTGGCAGCGTGGCTGAACGAAGGCCGTGGGTGGTGCTCTTCTTCGACACCTACGAGCGCACCGCGCCGCTCCTGGACACGTGGCTGCGCGATGCCCTGGTCAACGAGGCGTACGGGACCGTGCCCGTCAACGTCCAGGCTGTGCTCTGTGGTCAGGGCCGCCTCGACCCGGCATGCTGGGCGGACAGCCTCGACCTCGTCACCGAGATTCCCCTCGAGCCGTTCACCGAGGACGAGGCGCGGACCCTGCTTGCCGCCCACGGAGTGTCCGACGAGCGGGTGACCCAGCTCGTACTGAGCCTGTCGGGACGGCTGCCGGTGCTGCTGGACGCGCTCGCACGAAACCGCCCGCAGGACATGGACGCCGTCGATGATCCATCGGACACCGCGGTCGAGCGCTTCCTGAAGTGGGAGAGGGACCCCGTCCACCGCGACATGATCCTCGCCTGCGCCTTGCCCCTGCGGCTCAACGACGACATTTCCCGCATCCTCGCGCCAGCTGGCGGCGACGGACTGAATCGCCTGAGAGAACTCCCCTTCCTCACGCACCGGTCAGGCACCTACGGCTATCACGACGTGATTCGCTCATCGATGCTGCGCCTGCAACGCCTGCGCTCTCCTGTCGACTGGCGCCGTCGGCACACCCAGCTGGCCGCGGCCTTCACCACATGGCGCCGCGAGCAGGAGCAACGGCTCACCCTCCACCGCCTCTGGGACGACCCCGTGTGGCGCGACCACCGGCTGAACGAGACCTACCACCGCCTCTGCGCCCACACCCCCTCCGCCCTCCCGGAAGCACTTCACGACATCATCCGTGCTTGCGCGCACAGCGCGGAATCAGTGCGCCGCTGGGCCCAACTCCTTGTCCGAGCAGGCCAGGACTCCGACACCCACCACCTCACCCTGACCGGACAACGTCTCCTGGAACTCGCATCCCAGCCGTCCCGGGAGAGAGAAACACTCACAACCCTGCTGACACTGCCCGGCCTGGAGAAGCCGGCACAGGCCCTCGCCTACACACTCCGCGGCCAGGACCACCGGCTGAGCGGCCGCCACCACCAGGCAATCGAGGACTACACCACCGCCCTGAGCCTGGACTCGACCCTGGCCCGCGCCCACGCAGGACGAGGCCACGCACACCGCAGCCTGCGCCACCACCAAGCCGCCCTCGCAGACTTCGACCACGCCATCAGACTTGCTCCCGACCAGCCCCTGCACCGGATCAACCGCGGCGCCGCACGACAAGATCTGCGGCACTACGAGGCCGCCCTCGCGGACTTCGACCAGGCCCTCGACATCGACCCCCGCAGCGCCCGCGCCCTGGCATTCCGGGGCCAGGTCCACCACCGCATGCGTCAGCACCAGACGGCCCTGGACGACCTCTCCCACGCCCTCACCCTGGATCCCGACTACGCCTGGGCCTATGCCGTCCGCGGGGACGTCCACCTCACCCTCGGACACGCCCAAGCCGCCATCACCGACCTCGACCACTCACTCGCGCTGCAACCGGACACCGCGTGGCCGCACTGCTGGCGCGGAGAGGCGCACCGCGCTCTGGGGCACCACGCGAAGGCCCTCGCCGACCTTGAACACGCCATCGCGCTGCGCCCGGAACGCGGATGGTTTCACTACCAGAGCGCCCTTGTCATGCGCCTGACCGGAGCGGCACAAGAGCCCCAGCGGTGGCGCAGGGCCCTGGAGATCTTCGAAGAGCAGGCCGCGGAAGAGGAAGCGAGCGACCTGGCACGCAGCAACCTCCTGGTAGCACTGTGCGGGCTTCCTGACTGGGACCGCGCCGAGAGCCAGCTGGAGGCCTTCCTGTCTCACGCGCCCTCACCCCACCAGGTCATAGAAGCTCTAGACGATCTGGAAGATCTCAGGCGCGCAGTGCCTGTCGAAACCCAGCAACTGGCTGCCGTGCTCGGCCGGCTTCGAGAGGAGCTCGAGAGGGCCAGGAACTGAAGAGGAACACGAACCGCGACATCCGCCTGCGCGGGAAGACGGGCACGCTCCTCTTCGGCGCGGCCGGGGACCGGACAAGATCTCGACAAAGAGTTCCTCCTGGAGGAGTCCGCGCGCTGCGCGCCGTGTACCGCGGTCACGCGCTCCGGCATTGACTGCGCAGCCGACACCCTGGACGCCGGCACCGCTCACGTCCGGATCCACTCTTCCGCCCCGCCCGTTCCGACGCCCCACGAGGAACTCATGCAAGAAGCACGGGAAGCACGGGAAGCACGGGAAGCACGCTATTGGAGATTCGAGGAGGACTTAGGGATCAGCCTGTTGACCGCGAGGCTCGGAGCGGATCCGGCACCGGTGGCGCCGGACGGGGACGCCTACGACGCCGGTGCCCTCCAGGACGACGCCCGCCTGCTGCTGGACTCGCGCCTTGCGGCCGAGACCCTGCGCACGGTGTGGCGCGCCGCAGCAGGAGGCCGGGATCCCGGGGCGGACGTCCTCGGCCT
Organism: Streptomyces sp. NPDC002265; assembly: GCF_040296125.1. NCBI lineage: Bacteria > Bacillati > Actinomycetota > Actinomycetes > Kitasatosporales > Streptomycetaceae > Streptomyces > Streptomyces sp. NPDC002265. Next base: position 3,769 of record NZ_JBEOWS010000044.1, read on the forward strand.
GCTCCGCCTGATCGTGGCGTCGGCCGAAGACCGGATCGCCCGGGAGAGCGCCGGTTCCTCTCCCGGCGACGCATTCCCCGACGGCACATCCCGCTGATCACGGTGGACGAACCGGCGATGAGTCAGACCGTGTGCGCCGAGGTCAGAGCCGTGTCGGACCGGCTGGCCGGCGCGGACGTCGGGCCCGCGCTGGAACGCGTGGCCGCCGAGGCCGACGCCGACCTCGGTTTCAGGCTGTTCCTGCGCGCCGTGAAGCAGACGCCGGTCGCCATCTCCGCGGAGCGGTAGGGAGGATCCGTTTGTGCCTTCTCCGTATCCAGCTGGCGGGCGCGCAGGACGGTCAGGCAGGCGTGGGCGGCCATGGCGAGGGTCATGTGGCGGTGCCGGCCTGGATGGCGGCGAACTTGGTAGTCGTCAGGCCACATTCCTGCGCGGGCCGTCGGCTGGTCCGCGCTGTGAGTCCGGATCAGCCGACGGATCCCTGGAACGTCTTTGTCACAGCCCGCACGAGCCGGTCCGCGTACTCCCGCTCGGCATCCCTGTATTGCGGGTACTCGGTGACGAAGTGGTTCCATTCCACCTGCCCGACAGCCTCCGCCACATCCTCGAGGAGGATCCGCTCGCGGTGCGGATACGGCCACTCGCCGGACAGCCGGAAGACCTCGTGCAGCAGTTCGTAGTGGAGCGGATGCCGCTCGGCCAGCATCACGGCGTCGTACAGATCCTTGCCCTGCGCGTACGCGTCACTGACCAGCCACATCAGCTTCCAGGCCAGGGACAGTTCCGGCGTGACCGCCTGCACGACCGTGCCGCCCGGCAGTTCGGTCGGCTCGGGTGCTTCGGGCAGGTGCTCGTTGAATACGAAGTCGAGCTGGACATGGCCGCCCGGCAGCCCGGGTGCGACCCACGGCAGCACCATTCGGCAGCCAGGCACCCGGTCGTAGGTCCAGATGTCCTCGACTACCGCGCCCTGCGCCGAGATTGCGACCTCGCCTCCACGCGCGTCGGCCAGCGTCTGTGCCGCTTCAGCGATCTCGCGCAGCATCCGGTCCGTGCGATCGTCGTCGATCCGCCAGGTGTGAGGGACGACGACGAAGTCCAGGTCACCAGGTTCGCGGGCGGCGTCCGAGAACCACACCGACATCAGCACGCTGCCCCTGAGCACCAGTGCATCCACCCACTGCGACGCGGCGACCGCGTCCAGCACCAGGTACAGGGCCCGCCGCCGGGCCGCCCGCCACGCCTCGCCCCGCGCCGGATCCCCAAACCGCGGGTCGGTCGCGCGGTAGGCGTTCTGATGGTGCTTCAGCGACGGGTCGAAGACGGCCTGCTGCACCACGTCGTCCCCTGGCACCCACTGCAGCGTTTTCGGCAGGTCCTCCGCCCTGCGGGTGGCCTCGTCCAGCGGTTCCCGGGGCAGCTCGGTGCTCCGCCAGCCGAACTGGTCCCACGCCGTCCCGCTCATGTCCGTACCCCCACAGGTTCCTCGATCCAACCGTCGTCCACGGACAGATCACTGTCAAAGAGCACGAACTCCCGCTCCACGCCCAGGACCACGAAGTCTCCCAGGTCTGTCAGCAAGTGCTCCAGCGCTCGCCCCGCCCCGTCAGCGTCCACTGTGCGGCACCGCTGTGTCACGAACCGCTCGTGCCGGGCGCCAGCCCGCACCCGTAGGGCGTTCCACGACAGATGGGCGCCGTGCGGCACCACCCGGGCTGCGAGCGCGGCCAGGTCCGTGTCTGCTTCGAGCAGCAGCTTCACGTGATGCTCGAAATACCTTTCGTCGTCATCGCCGAGCCGAGCCGGCACCTCCGCGGCCCATGGCGTGCACTCGGCCTTGACCCGTACCGGCTCGAAATTGTCTGCACGAAGCCCGGCCACGATGTCTCGCACTTGCTCGGCCTGCTTAACGTAGGACGAGGAACCGGACAGTGTGAGCATGGGCTGATCGCGCATCCGGCCGCGCGCCAGGACGATATGCGTCACCTTCAGACCACCCGAGGCCGCCCACCGCTGCAGCCGCACCCACTCGTCGGGGTCGGCGCAGTGGACCGTCACATGCGATTCGTACAGGGAAGCGGACACTCGCGGATCTTGCCAGACCACGACCGCTGACGCCCAATCAATTGAGACACGCTGGCGTCGGCTGGGAGGATCGCGACCGCCGTCCGGGCGCGCGGCGACCAGTGAGACTACCGCCAGGCAAGGCAGGACCCGTCGTGAGAGAGGGGCCTCGCTGCCCACCTGTACATGCCCACGCGCGACGCTGCCGCGACCTCCGTCTTCGAGGACACCACCCACGCTCACAGCCTCGACACCGCCGGGGTGCCCTGCAGCGCGCAGGTTGCCGAGGCTGAGCATCATGAAGGCTGCGCCTGACATGATGCGCGCTCATGGGAAGACGAGACGACAGCGACGAGGCATACGTAGTCGGCCTGTGCAATGAACTCCTTCGTGAGACAGCCTCACCTCAGCACACGTTCGACTGGCTGCTCGGGGATCCCGGGCAAAACGGCCGACGCGCGAAACTGCCCGTCGACGCCTTCTGGCCCGGCCACCAACTCGTGGTCGAATACCGCGAACTCCAACACGACCAGCCGATACCTCACTTCGACAAGCCGGACAAGCTCACCGTCAGCGGTGTCCATCGGGGCGAGCAGCGAGCCCTGTACGACGCCCGCCGTGAGGCCGAGATTCCCGCTCACGGACTGCGGCTGGTCGTGATCCGCCCGGCCGACCTCGACGCGGACGGACGAGGACGGCTGCGCCGCAACAGGGAGGCCGACCTGACGGCGCTGCAAAAGATCCTTGCACGCGCCAGCGACGAGGACCGCGTGACCGATGCCTTTCGCACGTGGCTGCTCAGCGAAGGCTGGACGCCGATCGATCCCACCGACCGCTGGACCGACCTCGAAGCCGTGCGTGGCGACGAGCGGCTGATCTGCGAGGCCAAAGGCCGCACCAGCGACAGGGGCATCGACGCCGACATCGCCTACGGCCAGCTGCTGCGCCGCATGACGAGCCAGGAACTCAAGATCCGCTACGCACTGGTTGTGCCGTCCTCGTCCGTCAAGGCAGCCGAACGGGTTCCCGGCCACATCCGCAGGATGCTGCGCGTTGACGTGTACGAGGTGACGGACGACAACCTGGTCCGCAGGCTTCGGGCGTAGATGGGCCGGCGGCCGGAGAACGCACAGGCCGGCCCGCCGCACTGTCGCTCATCGCAGGGCGGCCGGCACCGGGAGCTTTGCCTCCAGCCCTTCGACGGCGGCCGGGGTGCTGGGGCTGCTGTTGGTGGATCCATGGGGTTGGGGAGGCCGTTGAGGTTGATGACGGTGCAGGGGTGCAGGCGGCGATGTTCATGGACGTAGTGGCGAGCGGGAGCGGGGCGTGCAGGGAGGCGATGGATGGTCGACAACTCGCTGCGGCTGTCGGGCTGGAGCCGGTTCCGGCGAAGGCGGAAAGTGGTGCGGTCGAAAGCGAAGTGCTTGGCTGCGCGGAGTCGGCCGGGGAAGGTCCGGGGTTGTTCTGCGTGTCCGTTGCGCGAGCCGGGGCTGCCGCGTCCCCGGCGGTGGTGTGGGATCGTCCACCGCCGGGACACGAGGTCAGTGGAGGTCGGGTCCGCCTGCTGCGGCTATCTCGTCGAGCAGGCTGATTTCCTCGTCGGCGTCATCGGTGTCGTCCGGGATGCCCGGGCCGGCCTCGGGAAACGCCCCGGCTGTCTCCTCGCCGGCGAGGTGGGGGTACTTCTCCAGCAGGAAGCGTCGTCGGTAGGCCATGTCGGCGGCGTCGACTATGCCTTCCAGGGTGGCCCAGTTGAGGGTGCTTGCCACGACGATCCCGACCGCGGGCACGGCCTTACCGAGTCCTTTCTTGGTGAGGCGGAAGTTGAACGCCTTCGCGAACTGCGAGGAGACCTTGGCGACCACCGTCTCGTTCAGGACCTCCCACGTCTTGCCGCGGAAGAGTGCCTGGGTGAGCCGCGAGAGGTCGGCCATCGCGGCGTTCTTGGCGGTGGCCGAACTGGCCGTGCCGAGGTTGACGACCGACATCACGAACAGCTTCTCGGCAGGCTCCTCGGGGTCGTAGCCGTAGAACAGCGAGACCTGGCCGACGGCGCGGGAGGCGAGCCCGAGGACGAACGCGGTGTCGGCGACGAACGCACCGGTGATCGCACCTCCGCCTGGGGCTGCCGCGGCACCCGCGGAGGCGGCGATGACGAGCTGCCCTCCGGAGATCACCAGCCCCGCACCGGCTCCCGAGAGCGCCGCGGCGGCCGGGAAATACCAAATCGCCGCCCGCCCGCGGACCGCATCGACCTGTTCGAGATCGAGGCGGCGCACATCGGACAGCGAGGCCACGTCGTGCCCGCGCTTCTCGTGCAGGGCCACCACACGCTTGGAGGACAGGCCTGCCCGCGAGATGCGTGCCAGCGTCCGCCGTATGGACTGGGCGGCTGTGCCGCTCCAGTCGGGCAGGGCGTCGGCGGCTCCGCGAGCGCCGGCGCCGACCTTCTGCGCGCCCTTGGCGACGAACTGCTGTCCACGGGAGACTGCCGCCTTGGCCCGGGGGTGGTTCTCCAGATGCTTCGTGGCACGCTTGCCGACCTCCGCGACGCCCTGGGCCATGTGCTCGCCGGCGTTTCTCATCGCCCGTGACAGCGGGCGGTGCCTGAACTCCTGGACGGCACGCCATGCTTGGAGCTCGTAGTCGGAGGGCAGCCGCTCGGGCTGCTGCGGGTCACTCATGGCCGGTGGCGCTCCTGTGCGGGGTCGGGGCTGCCTGCAGCAGGCGCCGGTGTGCGTACACACAGAGCGGACACCCCGGATGTGAAAAAGGTTGCACGTTTTCGTGAGGGAAATGTGCTCACCCGTCTTGTGGTCGGCGTGAGTGCTGCTGTCGCGTCACGCGTCTGCCGAAACACGCCATGTCGGCGGGACAGTCGCACAGGCCGCAGTCAGGGTCTCCATCACGCGAGCCTGCCCCAGATTCATGGTGGTCAGGTCAGGAGGGTGGCGAAGACGCCGGTTGTGGTGGCGGCGAGGGTGATGACCGCAGCGAAGGCGACGGCGGCGCGAGTGAGTGCGGTGGGGTAGGTCGCGCCGTCCATGCGGGCGAGTTTGCCTGCGCCGGCGGCGGCCAGCAGTGCGACGACGATCACGAGAGCGGTGGCGAGGAGGACGACGGCGACGGTCACGGCAGACTCCCGGTACACGAAGGGGCGTTGACGTGGATAAAGGTCGCGGAAATGGTGTTCGCCGGGGTTCGCCGGGACGAAGATGAACACCGGCGAACACATCACGGTCCGGGGGCAAGCACGTGCGCGACGAGCACAACGGCCACAATCCGGCACTCACCGAACTGCGCGGGATGCTGAGCGGCGGTCTGGCCCGCATGCGGCTGAGCAAGACGGCTCTGGCCGGACGTGCGGGGCTGGGACGCACGACGGTGTCGCAGGCATTCCAGACCGATGGGCCGCTCCCCTCCGCAGAGACCGTGGCCGCACTGGCCCAAGCCTTGAAGCTGCCCGGCGAGAAGCTGCTGTTGCTGCAGCGGGAGGCGGCCCGTAGCGGGGTCCATGACCGGCCGGGGCTCGGAAGGCTGATCACGGAGTGGGACCCGCATGATCTGGAGATTCATCCGGCCTGGCACAGCAAGGCAGTCGACGGCTCCGAAGGGCCCGGTTCCCGGCCGCTGCCCGGGTACGTGCGGCGTGACCACGACCGTGTGCTGGCGGAGGTCGTCAAGGATGTGGTGGCCGGCCGCAGTCGGATCGTCGTCCTGGTGGGTACCTCGTCGACCGGGAAGACCCGAGCCTGTTGGGAGGCCGTGCAGCCGCTTGCGGAGAAGGGCTGGCGGCTGTGGCATCCCTTCGACCCGACCCGCGCCGAGGCCGCCCTGGAGGACTTGCACCGTGTCCGGTCGCGCACCGTGGTGTGGCTGAACGAAGCCCAGCACTACCTTGGTCATCGGGAAACCGGCGAACGAATTGCCGCCGCACTCCAGACTCTGCTCACCACTGCAGAACGTGGCCCCGTGCTTGTACTGGGCACCCTCTGGCCCGAGTACGACACCCGATACACCGCCTTGCCGTCATCGGAGCGGCACGACCCGTACAGCCGGACCCGGGAACTGCTGTCCGGCCACACCCTGAGCATCCCCGAGACGTTCGACGCTCAGGCCCTGGCGACGGCCAAAGCCCTTGCCGATGACGGCGACCGGCTGCTGACGGATGCCCTCACCCGTGTCGGGGCCGACGGGCGCCTGGCCCAGGACCTGGCTGGCGCACCCGAACTCCTTCACCGCTACGAACGTGCGACCCCCGCCGCCAGGGCAGTGCTGGAAGCGGCAATGGATGCCCGCCGCCTCGGCGTCGGCCTCCACCTGCCGAAGGCTTTCCTCGTCGACGCCGCATCCGACTACTTCACCGACCACGAGTACGACCGGCTCACCGACGACTGGGCGGAGCAGGCTTTCGCCGAACTCGCCGAACCGGTGCACGGCAGACAGGCCCCCCTGCACAGCACCACACCCCGGCCGCGGCGACGACCACCGTCGCCCTCCCCGCCCGCCGACCCCCCGCGGCCGGCACCCGCAGGGTCGATGCTCCGGCTCGCCGACTACCTCGAACAGCACGGCCGCACCACCCGCAGCCCCCTGTGCCCGCCGGCCTCCTTCTGGCACGCCGCCTACACCCGCCTCACCCACCCGGACGACTTGGACGAGCTCGTCGAGGCCGCCGAGGACCGACACCGCCTGCAGTGGGCCCACCACCTTCGCTGCCGTGCCGCCGACCACGGCAGCGTCAGCGCCCTGTGTGCACTGGCCGCGATGCGGGAGGACGTGGGGGACCGGGAGGAGGCTGAGAACCTCTACCGACGGGCGGCCGACCTCGGCGATACCGATGTCCTTTTCCACTTGGCCGTATTGCGGGAGGGAGCGAGTGACAGGGAGGGCGCCGACGACCTTGCCCGCCAGGCCGCCGGCCATGCAAACATCGGCGTTCTGCAGGACTTGGCCGAGTTGCGGGAGGAGGTCGGGGACTACGAGGGCGCTGAAGTCCTGGCCCGGCTGGCCGCCGACCACGGCAGCACCACCGTTCTGTGCCGCGTGGCCATGTTGCGGGAGCAGTCCGGGGACCAGGCCAGTGCCGAGAGCCTCTACGAGCTGGCCGCTGACCATGCCAGCGACGGTGCCCTGTACTGCCTGGCCGTGATCCGACAGCAGAGGGGAGACCATGACGGCGCCGAGAGGCTCTACCAGCGGGCCGCCGACTACGGCGACCCCGACGCCCTACGCGACGTGGTTACGATGCGGGAGATGGTGGGGGACTGGAAGGGCGCTGAAATCCTCGCCCGGCGCGCCGCCGACTGCGGCAGGCCTGAAGTCCTGTACAGCCTGGCGCTGATGCGAGAGGAGGCCGGGGACGGCAAGGGTGCCGAGAGGTTCTATCAGCAGGCCGCCGACCATGGCAGTACCGAAGCCCTCTACCGCCTGGGCCGGTTGCGAGAGAAAGCCGGGGACGGCAAGGGTGCCGAGAGGCTCTACCGGCAGGCCGTCGACCACGGCAGCACCGAAGCACTTTTCCCCTTGGCTGGTTTGCGGGAGCAGGCAGGGGATGGGGAGGGCGCGGAGAACCTCTACCGGCAGGCCGCCGACCGCGGCAAGTCCGCCGGTCTGCCCCGCCTGGTCACCTTGCGGGAGAGGGCCGGGGACCGGGAAGGCGCTGAGACCCTTGCCCGTCAGCTCGCAGACGACGGCAATCCCGAGGGGATGAGCCGCCTGGGCCGCTTGCGGGAAAGGACCGGGGACCGGGAGAGTGCTGAAAACCTCTACCAGCAGGCCGCCGAACACGGCAGCAGCTTCGCCCTGCACTTCCTGGCCGCCCTGCGGGAGCAGGCGGGGGACCCGAAAGACGCAGAGAACCTCGCCCGGCTGGCCGCCGACCGCGGCAACCCCGACCCTCTCTACCGCCTGGGCCGATTGCGGGAGAAGGCAGGGGACCGGGAGGGTGCCGAGAACCTCTACCGTCAGGTCGCCGACCGCGGCAGAGCGCGCGACATGCCTCCTGGAGGGGCAGCTTTCGGTGCATGGTGGCCCGATGGTCTGGACCCGGACGGACGGCCCACACCGCCGTGGCAGTGATCGCCAGCTGTGGCACAGGCACGGACAGCCGCCGCACCGAGACGAACCGGCGCGGTCGGGACATGGCCCTCACGGTCGTCGAGGGCGGCGCTGCCCGGCCATCAGATCGGCTGCCCACGGTCTCGTGACCAGTGGCGTTCCTTCAACGAGGTCTCATGGCCGTCGTCCAGGACGCAGATCAACCTCCAGCGGCCATGCTTGCCCGGGCAGGTCCGAAGGAACACAGGCGTGATCCCGACGCGTCCCACCCCTTCTCATGAAGCGGACTTGTCGAGGAACGCGCTGCGCTGCCCGTGCCAGGACACCCGCAGTGCCTCTCGAGCCCGCGTGCATGCCACGAAGAGCAGACTCAACTCGCCCATGACGTCCTCTTGGTGCTGCTGAGGGTCGATGTCCTCCGCAGTGACAGCGCTGTTCATAGGGACGATGCCGTCGTTGACGCCGACGACGGCCATGCAGCGGAACTCCAGTCCCTTCATACGATGCATCGTGCCGATCCGGACTCCGTCACCGCTTGCCGATGCCCCGCTCAGGACTGTGGCCGGCACACCGGCTTCCTCCAGGGATCGGGCGACCTCCTTGCCCAGCTGGATGTACCGCACCGCAACCCCTATCTCGCGAGGAGAGACGCCGGCGCTGTTCCACTCCTTGACCTGAGCCACCAGATCGAAGAGTTCGTCGGACTTGGTCTCCGCGCCGCTCATGTGCGGAGCAGCGCCGTGGAAGGCAGATCGATAACCGATCAGCGACTCGTCGCCTCCGTCCATGTCGTCGACGTGCCGGCCCGCGAGCAGCTCGGTGGACCAGGCGAGGATTTCCTGTGTGGTCCGGTAGTTGATGCGCAGACGGGTGGAGCGGCCCGTGACCGAGATGCCGAGGCTGCGCAGCGACACCTTGTTGCCGTAGATGCGCTGATGCGTGTCACCGGCGATGAACAGGTCGTCGGGGCCGGACGGGACCAGAGCCCTCAGCATCCGCCACTGGGCTGGATGCAGGTCCTGCGCCTCGTCGATCACCACATGACGGTAAGGCCGTTCGTCCCCACGTGCCTGCAGAAGCCGAGCCGCTTCAGCACACACCTGCAGGAAGGTCCACTCGTCCGTCTTTCGTAGTTCGCTGACGAAGGCTTCGACAGCGCGCCACACCTGCGCGCGCTTCAACGGGCCGAGCGGGGTGCCACGTCCGCTGCGGGACGCCTTGAGGTAGGTCTCGGGCGCGCGCAGGTCCTGGGCGAGTATGACGTGCCGCCACTCCTGGTCGAGGAAGACGTCGGTGAAGTCGATCCCCAAGTTCCGGGCGATGCGCTCCCAGCGAGCCGTGATCTCCTTCTGGCTGGTGACGATGGCCAGAGGGGTGCCATTGCGGCTCTCCCGGACGATCTGATTGGCGAGCGCGTCCACGTTGGTGACGCGGATCTTCGCCCTCAGACGCTCGTCAGGAATGAGCAGCTCAAGACTCCCGCGCAGGTCGCCGGCGAGGTCCCTGGTGAACGTGGTCAGCAGAATCGACTCGTCGGGCGCATCGGCCGGAAGCTGTCGAGCCAGATGCAGGGCACGGTGCAGGGCGACCACGGTCTTTCCGGTACCGGGGCCGCCGAGGACCCGTGCCGGGCCGTTGTACGACGGCCGGTAGGCGACCTTGCGCTGACTCGGATGCAGGAACACCCGCCACGTGTCGAAGGGCCGCGACAGGATCTCCATCAGCTCGTCGGGTCCCGACACCAGAGCGATCCTGCCCTGCGAACGAGCCATGGCGGCCGAGAGGTCGTCCTGGCCGACGGCTGACGCCGACTGCTCGCTGCCCGCTGCGGCCTGCCGGGATGCACGAAGAGACGCCTGCTCCAGCTGGACGAGCACGACCTCCCGCCAGACGTCCTCCGGTTCCATCCGGGCGGCGAGACCGGCCAGCACGTCGTACTGCTGCTCCGGGAGGATCTTGTGCAGGGCGTCGAGGTGAGCCTCTTCGCTGAGGTGCCGCACCAGGGGGAGCAGGTCGGCGTCGATGCCCAACCTGGTCAGGTCCTTGTCCGAGACGTGAGCGAAGAGCGGTTCACCGGCCGGCGAGGGCAGCCCGCGCACTCCGGCGGTCGCCTGCTCGAGAGCGACGTCGTCGCGCAGCTCGATGCCCTGCGTGGCGGAGTTGACGGTCGCCCGATGCTTGACGGCCCAGGCGATGGCGTCGTCGTGGGGCATCACCTTCAGGAGCAGAAAGCTGTCCCCGGACTCGGGGGCCAGGACGACCCCGCGCATGAACTGGTTGATGCGGATGGTCCGGATACGGGGATCGCGGGCCTTCTCGAGCTTTTCGAGATGGAGTCCCGCGTGCCGGTGCTCCCGGAACTTGTCGAAGACTTCGTGCACGCGCTTTTGGACGGGCTTCTCCAACTTGGCGAACTCCATCAGGAAGTCCTTGTGGATGCCCAGCGTCGCCATCCCAGCCCCCGGTCACGCGCTCCGTCGATTCTTTGGATCACCGTACCCGGATGGTGAAACAATGAAGAACTAGCCCCCGGACACCTTGGCGGAGAGGGACGCGCGTGCACGCTCGGGAGATCACGTTCAGCAAGCTGGTCCAGGGCGAGATGCAGTTCCAGGTCCCCCTCTACCAACGCACCTACAGCTGGCAGCGCGAGCAGCTCCAGCAGTTGTGGGACGACGTGCAGGAGTTGGCCGAGGACCAGTTGGAAGGCAGGCCGCCCGCTGCCCACTTCCTGGGTTCCGTCGTCCTGGCCCCTGAACGGGTCGCGGCAGGAGGAATGCAACGCTGGCTGGTCGTCGACGGACAGCAGCGACTCACCACTCTGATGCTCGCCTTCACCGCGCTCAGGGACCGCCACCGCGAGCGTGGGGCGGCCAAGAAGGCTGACCGCATTCACGATCTGCTGCTGGTCAACGGGTACCAGGACGGTGAGGACCACTACCGGCTCCTGCCGACCCAGGCTGATCGCGAGGCGTTCGTCGCGTGCGTGGAGTCCCTGCCGAAGGCGGGCGGTCCGGGAAACATCGGCGCCTCCTACCGGTTCTTCCTCGCGGCCCTCACCGAAGGAGAGGAGAACGGGGGCGAGGAGTGGGTCGACGCGGTCGAAAGGGTCCTCGGCAACCTGCTGTCGATCGTTGCGATCACTGCCGCCGAGGGTGACAACGTCTACCGGATCTTCGAATCCATCAACAACACGGGCGTCGGTCTGAGCCAGAGCGATCTGCTGCGCAACTACCTCTTCATGTGCCTGAAGACCCGCGGGGAGTCCGTCTACCGCAATGTGTGGCTGCCCATGCAGGAACTGCTCGGGCCCGTCAACCTGGAACTGCTGGTGTGGCTCGACCTTGTCGTGGCCGGCAACAGCCGCGCCAAGCAGAGCGACATCTACAGGGACCAGAAGAAGCGGCTGGAACCGCTGGCCGACGACGAGGCGGCTCTCCAGGCCGAGATCGCCTCGCTGGCCGAAAGAGCCGGGCGGCTCAAGCGAATCCTGGAGCCCGCACGGGAGCCCGATCCGGCCCTGCGCGAGGTGTTGGAGCGGTTGTCCCGATGGGGTGGCCAGACTCATTACCCGCTGGCTCTTCACCTGCTCGACCTGGTGGACAGCGGCCGTGCCACAGCCCAGGAGGCGGCCGTGGCGCTGGCGTACGCCGAGAGCTACATGGTGCGACGTCTGCTCGCCGGCCTCTCGACCACCGGCAACAACCGCGTCTTCATGGAACTTCCGAAGGAGTTGGACAAGGAAGAGTCGGTGGCCGAGGCCGTGCGCCGTTTCCTGTCGAGGAACAAGACAGGCGCACGCATGTGGCCCGGTGACGCCTCGCTCCGTGAGGCCGTGCGAACCCGCCCCTTCTACAAGGCGGGCCGTGGCACCCAGCGGTTCCAGGTACTGCGCCGACTGGAGGAGAGCTACAACGCGAGCGAGCCGGTCGACTACTCGAAGGCGAAACTGACGGTGGAACACGTGCTGCCGCAGAGCCCGGCGCAGCAGTGGTTCGACCTGCTCGCCGAGGAGGCCGAGGACGGCGAGAGCCCGGAGGAACTCCACGCCGTCCTCGTCCACACCCTGGGCAATCTGACGCTCTCCGGGGACAACGCACGTCTGTCGAACCATCCCTTCCGTCGTAAGCAGGAGATCCTGGATTCCAGCGCCCTGCGGATGAACCAGAACATCGCGGCCGAGGAGCGCTGGGGCAGAGCCCAGATCCTGGCGCGCGCCGATGACCTGGCCGAGCGGGCCGTGCGGTTGTGGCCCGGACCCGAGGAGGGCATGGTCCACGCGGATGACGAGTGGGCGGGGTGGAAGGAGCTGCGGGAAGCGCTCCTCGCGATGCCGTCAGGGACCTGGACGACGTACGGTGACATCGGCGCGCTCATCGGCACGCATGCCATCGCGGTCGGCAACTACGTGGCATCCAAGTCCGGCGTCCATGGCGCGTACCGCGTCCTGACGGCGGACGGCCGTGTCTCTGCGGGATTTCGCTGGACCGACGACCAGCACTCAGGTGATCCGCGGGACCTGCTGGAGGCCGAAGGCGTCCCCTTCGACGGCGGGGGCCGCGCCGGCCGCTCCCACCGGCTGACCACCGCAGACCTGGGAATTCTCCTGGGCAAGGACGCCTCGGAAGAAGGCGAGTCGGTCCCGACACAGGAACCGGACGACGAACAGCGTGCAGCCGCCGCGCGGTTCGAGGCCCAGTTGAGGGAGAACCAGACACAGCAGACCGTCGACGGGGTGCTGAGCGCGCTTCTTTTCTGGGAGCAGCAGGGCGGCCACCGTGCCTACGGCAGGGCGAGCGAGACCAGTTGCTTCCCGATGGTGGAGGCAGGTACCGCCCGTGCCTCACGCACCCTGTGGCCGATCGCACTCTACCCGGTGACGGGAACGGTCGAAGTCGTCTTCCAGCACCTGAAGCGCCGCACGCCGTTCGACGACGAGCCGATGCGGTGGGAACTGCTGACCCGGTTGAACAGCATCGACGGCATCGAACTCGCCGAGGCGAAACTGGACCTCCGTCCCTCCTTCCCCCTTGAGGTCTTCGCGGCTCACAGCGAAGAACTCTGCGCGGTACTCGAGTGGTTCGTGCACGCGGTGGCTCTCGCCGAAGCACGCCGCCCCTTGGAGGACATTCCCGTCGCGCCCTGAGACCAGGTGGGCCGAAGCCGTCAGCTCGGCAGAGGCCTCAGCACACCGCGTCGTTGCAACTCCCGTATGTGCTCGGCGGCCCGCTGCGGGGCGGCGCCGCCGGTGACCAGCACCCCGGCCTCCAGGTTCCTGCGGACTGCCGACTCCGTGAGGTTCGCGCTGCCCAGCAGCAGTATCCGGCGGTCGGCGACGGCCAGTTTGGCGTGCTGACGGGCACGGGGGTTCTGCCGGCGGTCGGGTGCCCAGTGCCACAGCCGTACGCCGGGCACGGCGGCGAACGCGTCGGCCGGTTCGGGCCCCGACAGCAGTCCGGCGGCCCCGGCCTTGGTCTCGACCACGAGGTGCACGTCGACACCGCGCGCGACGGCCGCACGCAGAGCCGCGGTCAGCGGCTCGTAGGAGCGGGCCGCATACGTCATAGCCAGCAGTTCCCGTTGCGCCCCACCTACGACCTCGGTGAGGACCCGCCCGGTGGGGCGAACCGGCACTCCTGGTGTGGCAGGCCCGCTCCAGACGGTGCTCACTTCGGCGTCGACCCGTTGCTGGGCTCGGCCGGCGACGAACCCGCGCAGGTAGGCTGCGGCTTCGGCGGAGGGGACGCGGTGATGCTGGAGCGACGCGTACAGCGCCCGAATAGCGTCGCTCGCACGCGGATCCTGGATCGTCACGAGCGCATGCTCCATGCCTTGCCCACGCGCCAGCAGGCCCGCCAGGTCCTTGGAGCGGGCGGAGCCGAGGACCGAGACCACTGCCTCTGCCGCGGCCTCGAACTCCGCGCGGCTCATGGCCGCAGTCCCACCGGCGTCAGGACCTGGTCGCTCTCGTCACCGAGCGGCACGAGGAAGCGGCGGTCGAGGAAGCGGTTGCCGCGCTCGCAAGTCGTCTCGGAGACGAAGAGACAGACGTGGCAGGCGGCACCGTGCAGGTAGTCGGCGGGGTCCCGAGGCAGCCGCTCGGCGCACAGTGGGTCGGAGGAACAGCGCGCAGCGTCCCGCAGGGCCCGGCGCACGATGCGCTCGAAGTGGGGATCCTCGGCGAGGGAGACGAGACCCCCCAGGGTGCCCTCGGAATCGGGCACGGCGGTGTAGATGAGGATGCCTGTACGCGGATGTACGGCATCTCCCGCGTAGATGCGTTCCCCCAGGCTGGCTGAGCTGTAACCGCATTCCAGGGAGATGGTGCGGATCAGCAGGTGGGAGAGCGAGTGGAGGGCGATGTAGCGCTCGCCGGGCCAGCCCCGCATGGGGTCGAACTCGCCTCGCAGCCGGTCCGACTTCCGGTTGGTGCGGAAGCGCGCGAAGGCCTCGCGGTGGGCCTGCATGGCGGGAGACTTCTGCATCCGCTCCTCCCACTCGGCCATGAGGTCCTCCGGTACTCGCAGGAAGATGCCCTCACCTCGGACCTCGCTCGCCGGCACCCACGACTGCGAAGTGCGCGAGAGGCGCACGGGTGTGGCGATCTCCGGTGCCTCGGGGTCCGGCGCGTCGAGCCGGGTGAAGCCGATCAGCGCGCGGGCCTCGCGCAGCCGTTGCACCTGACGTACATCCCCGAAGAGCCCGGTGAGGGCATCGGGTACGGTCACGGACTCCATGGCGAAGTCGTCCGTGGCATCGGGCAGAGGAGAGGAGGAGAGAACCTCCCACTCGGGGCTCAGGAGATCGGCCGGGACCACCACGCTGGCCGTCGGGCTCGTCTTCCCGTCCAGCTGCTCCTGGTGGGCTTCGACGGCGGCGATGAGCGCCTCCGCGTCGTAGTCCTTGAGGTAGGCGTACGGCGGCATCTTCGCCAGCAGGTCGTACGCCATGCGCGAGGTGACGTTCTGCAGTTCGGCCCAGCGTTCTTCGACGAGGTCGGCCAGGTTGGCGTTCTTGCTCGGCGGCAGTGCGAGGGCGCTGAGGGTCATGGGGAACCACTGGTTGGACGCGCCGGCGACCATGAGTGTGGCGTCCTGGCCGCAGTCGGGCTGGTAGGTGCCGAGGTGCGGGTGGCGTCCCCGGCAGGCGGGGAGGTTGCGTCGGCCCCGCTCGCCCATCGCGTCGCGGATGTTGCGCTGCTCACCGCAGGCGACGCACTCCAGGGTGACGTTGGCGGCCTGGTTCCCGCCGTGGTCCTTCATGCGCAGCAGTGGCCTGGGCATCTTCGAGCACGGGCTGCCGTGGTGGACGAAGGGCGCGTACGGGAACTCGTCGAGGTGACCCGCCGTGCACACGAGCGTGAAGCGGGCCGCGACGGCGAGGGGCTTGCTGGGCTTGCAGTCGTGGACGAACTTGGCCTCGTGCGGGGTGCGGGGGTTGTTGTTGACGAAGGTGAACGCCTGGGCGTCGATCGGCGCAAGGAGGTTACAGGCCGTGCACCGCAGCCACTGCGGGAACGGCGTGACCGGAACGCCCACGGCCTGCGCGGCCCAGTCCTTGGGCGCGTTGTCCGCGCCCTCCGCCCAGGGGGCGGACCGCAGTTCGGTGATCTGGGCCTCGCCGTAGAGCTGGAGGGAGCGGTTGACGGCCGTACGCAGCCGGGGCTCGTCGATGACGTAGTCGGTCAGGCCGGCATGGCTCCAGGCTTCCAGACCCTTGACCAGGACCGAGAAGTTCGGCAGGTCGATCAGGGAGCCGACGCCCGCCGTGTACATCAGGTGGCTGGGGCGTGCCGCGCCGACCCGCCGGTAGTGGCCCGTGCTCATCGTCGTCCCTTTCCGGCCGCGCGGTCCGCGGCGTCCCCGTACTCGTCGGCGTCGACCGGTGCGGCCGCCATGTCCGTGTCGTCCTCGGCTGGCGCGAAGTTCCAGTCGGGCCCGCTGTGGGTGGCCTGGTCCACGAAGTTCCCGCCGCCGGGCAGCAGCAGGTTGAGCTCGTTCTCGGTCTCCCGCATCGACATGGGCACGGTGAGTTCGTCCCAGCGTGAGCCGTCGGCCTTGTGCAGGAGAGGTGTGACCAGGATGTCCTTCCTCTTCTCCTTGCGGTAGCCGAGGACGCCGCCGCTCTCGCGCTGCTCGGCCCAGGAGTCCTTCAGCGCGGTGATGCGCTCGCGCAGGTACCGCTGCGCGCGCTCGCCCCCGATCCGGTCCGCCCGCTCCAGGAACCGTTGCTCCACGTGTGCGGCGATCGGCCCGTCGAGGTCGACGTCATGGGCGTCGGTGTTGCGCGAGTGCTCGTACACGGCCTGCCGCAGCGCGGCGATGTAGGCGGGGGCGGTGCCCCGGTCGAGCGCACGGCGGGTGAACGGTGTCACGGACAGCGCCTCGACCTGGCGATAGAAGGTGGCGTGGTAGTGGGCGAAGTCCTCGAAGTGCGCCAGGTCTCGGGGGCGGGACCAGTTGTAGAGGGTGACGACGAGTCCCGGGCGGCGGGCGTCACGGCCCACGCGGGAGGATGCCTGGATGTACTCGGCGGTGTTCTTGGGCTGTCCGACGACCAGCATCAGACCGAACCGGGAGACGTCCACGCCGACCTGGAGCATGGAGGTGGCGAGGACGACGTCCACGGCCTGCTTCTGCGACGGCGTCGGCAGTACCCGTGGGGCGCGCTTGTCGCGCTTGGCCGCCCCGTACTCCGCGAACAGTGCCTTGCGCCGCTTGGACGTGTCCCGCTCCGGGTCGAAGGAGCTCTCCAGGCGCTTGAGGGTGGCGCCGATGTCGGCGGAGGAGATTCGCGAGGTCAGCTCCTGGATGGTCAGCATCCCCGCTTTGGTGACGATACGGTCCGCGATCGTCTCGTGCCCCTTGCGGCTGCCGTTGACCCGGACGCGGGTGGCGATGTCGTCGTCCATGTAGCGGCGCATACCGGCGAGTTCACGGGTGGCGTTGAAGTAGCCGACGAGCGTCATGTACGGGTCGGCGGGCAGGCCGTAGTCGTCGAACTGCTGCTGCGCGCCGAGCAGCAGGATCTCGGCGACCCGGATCTCGGCGGCCTTCAGCCGTGTGCCGTGGGCGCACACGCCGAGGTAGCGGCGGCCGGGGGAGGTCCGGCTCAGTTCGGTCTGGCGGGAGAAGAACGTGTCGGAGATGTCCAGCACCTGCGGCGGGAACACCGCGACCTGCCGGCCGAAGACCCCGCGCACCTGCTCCGCCGCCCGCTTGGTGGTCGCCGTCGACGCGACGATCTTTGGCCCCACCTCCTGACGGCGGCCTTCCGCGTCCGTGTATGTCCAGCTGCACAACTGGTCGACGGCGGCCTCGAAGAGCCCCACCGTGGTGCCGAGCGCACCCGAGATCAGATGCAGCTCGTCCTGGATGATCAGGTCCGGCGGCCGCAGCCGGGTCACGGGCCGCGCGGTCACCGCGGGCAGGTGCTCACCCTTCTTGTTGTGCCGGCTGCCGCAGCCGGTGCGCTCGTCGAGGTCGTCGTGGCGGTAGCCGTGCCGGGGGCACCACTCGGTGACGCGCCCGAACAGCAGCCCCGCGAAGCCGTTCCACGGCAGCTGGGCCAGCTTGTCCACGGTGGCGATCACCATCGCCGGGGCGAGCCGGTAGATCTCCTCGTCCACGGTGATCACCGGAATGCCCTCGCCGCGTGCCGCGAGCCGCGAGAAGGGGCAGGGTTGTTCCCCCTCACCCCGCGGGCAGTACAGCAGGACCCGGCGCCGGTCCGCGTCGTAGTCCATGTTCGAGTGGGCGGTCAGCGTCTCCCCGCACCACGGACAGCTCAGCACCTGGATGACCCGCGCGTGCTTGTCGCTCGCGCTCTCCTTGGCCCCCGCGATCTGCTCCTGCGCCTCGGAGAACCAGTTCGGCGACACCGAGTTCCCCACCCACAGACCGATCCGGAACGGCGTCTCGCCCCACCGCGCGTCCTGCTTGAACGCCTCGCGCCGGAGCACCTCGCACGCGCTGACCAGAGCGGCCGCCCGCTGGAACTGCTGGGCCGTCAGCAGCCGCAGCGTGTACCGCATGAGCACACCGACACCATCACCGCCGTCCCGCGCCTCCAGCCCGCGGCCCACCGTGCCCTGCAACCGCCGCAACGCGAAGGTGAACGCGGCCAGACCCAGATACGCCTCGGTCTTGCCGCCACCGGTCGGGAAGAACAGCAGATCGACGAGGGCCTCACGCCCGGTCCCGCGGTGCGGGTGGCCGGGCCGCGACAGCGAGGCCACGTTCAGCAGGACGAAGGCCAGCTGGAAGGGGCGCCAGCTCGCCGCCTTCTTGCCCTCGGCGCGCACGCTGTCGAAGGCGTCCTGGTACGAGACACCGTCCTGGCCGGCTCGCAGCCCGGCGATGGCGGTGTTGCGCCGCTGGAGTGCCATCGCCCGGTTGGCGAACCGGAACGCTTCGAGCGTGTCCGGGTCCGCGCCGAGCGCGTCGATGCCGAACGCGATGCGGTGGCAGACCTCCACGGCCTGGTCGATGGCGGTCTCGGCGGCGATCCGTAGATCCTCCGGTAGCCCCTGTGCCTGCCTGCGCTGTTCTTCCAGCCAGGCGCTGTAGCCGTCCGCGAGCGGGGCCAGCGCGGCAGCCAGCTCCTTGCGGCGTGCGGGCACGGCCAGCTTCGCCAACTCGTCCATGCCCAGTTCGAGCCCGTCGAGAAGGGGCTGCTCGACGGCGGTGGGCGCCGACGTGGACGGTACGTCGTACTCCGGGAGCCAGGTGGTGGTGAGCCGGTGGGCTCGCCGTTCGCCCTTGCGTACGTCGACCTTCACCGCGACATTGCGGCCGACGGCGTGCCGCAGGCTGTCCCGATACAGCAGCCGCAGCCGCCGCTCCTCCACGTCCTCGGAACTCCCCGCGGAACCGGGGTCCAGCGGGTCGTCGATCGGCAGGAATACGGCGGCCTTGTCGTCGGGGAAGGCCGTGACGGTCAACTCGGCCTGGAACAGCCATTGGGTGTCCCGCCGGTCCGACTCGCCCTCCCGCAGCCGGTTGACGAGCGCGACCTCCACGACCCGGAGGTCCTCCCCGCCCTCACGGGTGGCCCGCTCGCGCACCTGTACGTCCAGGAAGACGCCCGCGGACTCGTTGCCCTCCAGTATCCGGCTCTGGTCGCCGGTCCGCGTCACGTCGATGTCGCACGGGTGCCGCACGTCCTCGCGTCCCCAGACCTGGGTCGTACGCCCGTCGTTCGTGAGACCGCTGGTCAGGGAGTAGCGCCCCCAGCTCGCCGTCACGCTGAGCGTGCCGATCGACGCGGGGACGACGAACGACAGCCCCATCGAGGAGGCCCAGATCCGCCCGGAGGCCTGCGGCGTGAGGCGCTCCTCCGGCCCGCCCTCTTCCTTCCCGTCGTCACTGCCGGGTTCGACGTCGGCAAGCTGGGCGGCATTGCGCGCGATCTGTGTGGCGGTCTCGCTGCTTTCCGGGCGGGGCCCGAGCATGCCCACGAGGTACCGGTCACGCGGGCCGGCGGACCGGGGCGGAAGCTCCTCGGTGTCGCCGTCCCAGGGCCCGAGGAGATCCCGGCTGATGTACTTCACCAGGCCGTCACGCACGTCGTACGAGTCACCGGGCAGGAACGTCTGCGGTACGTCGTCGATGGGGTGCGGCACGCCAGGAGCGGCGGCGGGCTGGGGCGGCATGGTGATAGGGCCCTTTCCTGCGGGGAGCCAATGGGGTGAGGCTACCGGGGCACGGCAGCGCGCGGCACCCACGAAGAGAATCTCATGTGTTGACTGAGTTCACAACACTCTTTCGGATTCAGAAGAGAGTGTCCCCTCGCGGGAACAGGCCGTCGTCGAAGGGGCTGTCGCCGAAGAGACCGGCCTGCTCGTGCTCGCGGCCCTCCTCCCGGACGGTGTCGGCCGACGAAGGCTCGGCGGTGTCGGGCGGGGGCGCGATGAGGCCCGCGAGCTTACGTGCGTCACCACTCGTCATGGCGTCCAGTGCCCGCAGCGCCTTGCCCCGCATGGCCTCGCGCAACGCGGGAGGCAGTGCCACGCTGACCATCCGGAGCATGCGGTACGCGCCGGTCGAGTCCGCTACCAGGAAGCCGAGTTGGGCCCGACCTGCGCGCGAGAGCACCAGCAGCTCGCACATCTCGTGGGCGTCGTCCTCGTCGTACCGAAACCGCATGACCAGGTTCTGCGCGTCCGGGTCCGTGGCGGGGAAGCCGACGAGCATGTCGTGCGGCTCGTTGAGCGTCCGGTGGCCGATCCGCACCTGGCCGTCGTGCTTGAAGCGGAGCGCCGCCGCCGACTCCAGGCCGCCCTCGACGACATACAGCCACCACGGCTGCGAACCGACGGTGCCCGTCCAGCCGAGCTGTCCCGTCCGCGAGAACACCTGGGCCACCATCCCCATCCACTCGGGAACGATCGCACGCTGGCGCTCGGCCTGCTTCAGCGGCGCGTAGTCCTCCTCGGTGAAGACCGGGGTGGGCAGCGCCGGGTCGCCGTCGGCGCACCAGATTTCCGCGTACCGCTGCAGATAGGCCTCGCAGCGGGCGGCTTCCGGCGAGTCCAGGGCGAGGTGGGCGCGCTCGAGCGGAGTGAGCCGCGGAATGAACTCCTCCTTCAGCCAGCGAAGGTAGGCATGGCCCGCGTCCCGGATCGACTCGGAGTTCTCCCGCAGGTCGGTCGGCAGCATGTCACCGCCGGCCTCCAGGTTCCCCTCGATCACGGTGGTGAGCGCCTCGGCGAGGGCCCGCTCCCGGTGGACGAGCATGAGATGGCGTACGGCGGTGAGCTCGGCGGCGCCTTCGGTGGCGTACGCCTCGACCTCCTCGGCCAGCCCGTCGAACCGCGTGAGGACGATCCGCGCGAACTCGGCTTCCTTGCCGTGAGTGTGTGCCTCCAGGTACTCGAAGTACCCGCACCAGTCGTCGTCGCCCGGCCCCTCGCCGGGCACCAGCCCGCGCCGCCAGATGCCGTCGCTGTCCACGCCCCAGCGCTCGCGCAACTCCTGGTGCACGCGCGGCCAGCCCATTTTCTCGGCCCTCGTCTCGGCCCACCGGGCGAGGAGCCCCTCGCCGAGCGGCTCGCGCCACCACGACTGGAGCAGCCGAGTCGTCGGATTCCGTAGGGTGAGCCACAACTCCTCGACTTCGGAGAGCCGTTGTGGGTCGCGAGCACCACGCGCGCCAGCCAGTCTGACGAGGTCACCGGTGACGTAGGCGATCTCCTGCCGCTCCATGTCGGACTGCGCGAGCCGGGCGAGGACGGTGGCGGCCACGAGGTCGTACGGGCCGAGGTCTTCGGGGAGGTTTCCGGCGATGGCGGGTGACAGCTGTTCGAGGTGGATCGCCAGGTCCTCTGTCAGGTCCTCGAACCACTTGCGACGGAGCGAGCGGAATCTGCCGGAGTTCGTTGGGGCGGCCATGAGGCGAGAGCATATGTGTGTTGACTTAGTTCACACAAGATGTAGGGTTTTCTCGGTGCAGTGAACTGATGCGAACGGTACAGGCGGAGGCCCTTGTGCACAGCGTGACCGGTGATCAGATCAAGATGTTCAGGAAGGTACCCAAACAGCGCGTGACCGCCTTCCTGAAACGGAGCGGATGGCGGTTGCTGCCCAACGAACGCAGCGAGAGCGTGTGGGTGATCGAGGACGGCGGACGGGAGAGCCTGTGCACCGTATGCGACGGCGCGCGCGGGGGATTCGACGTCGGTATCGACCCCTGGGAGCTGTACTGCCCCCAGCACGAGGATCCGGTGGCGGCGCTCGTTCACCCCTCAAGGGGCGAACAGGGTGCAGAGGCTGTCATGCGTGCGCTGTGCTCCCAGAATCGGATGACGCCAGAGGACCTGCTCAACGCCCTCACCCTTGAGCGCAGAGACGAGGCGCATCTGTACCTGAGGAGCCGACCGTTCGAGTTTCCCGTCCAGGCCGAGGTGTACGAGAACGCCATCCACGACCTGTTCGAGATTCTGTACCTCTGCTACGACTGCGCCGGCGCGGAACAGGGAGACGACGCTCTGACGTACAGCGACGTCACATTTGCCGCACCCGACCATGTGGTGCTTTCCTTCGGCCGTCCGTACGCCGAGGAAACCGGCGAGGCCGCGGACCGCGTGCGAACCCTGTCCCGCCGAGCTGCCGAGCAGCTGGGCACCCCGCTGAACTGGCTTCACTCCTCGCAGCGGGATCGGTCTGTTGTCCGGCAGTACGCGACTGGCGAACTGGTTCTGGAAGAGGTCGTGGAGCCGGAGGATTTCCGGGCTGGCGCAGGGCCGGAGCGGGCTCTATGGGATGCCCTCGACACGTTCCGGTACCAGACGGCCTTCTTTGCCGACTGGCGGTTCGACTGGGGCTGGGACGTTGAGTGAGTCAGGGGCTACTGGCTGGGGGAGTTCGGGTGAACTCGGCCTAGACGGTCCTGACGTAGTAGTTCCGCAGGCTGCTCAGCTCCAGCCGCGGCCAAGTGGTTGCGCATGACGGCCTCGATCTCCGTGGCAGCGCCTGTCGCGGGGAGGGCGCAGGGGGTTCTCGTCGCCATTCTCCATGACAAAGCTGGTGTGGAACCGCTCGCTGGCCGGTGAGGGAACGTACGAGTAGCGGAGCTACTGGGCGAACAAGGCCGCGGTGTGCGCGGTCACATCGATAAGGCTGATGTGAGCGTAGTCCGGGGCGAGCATGGCGGCCGCCCCGGTGACGAACACGCACGACGCCACCTCGCTCTCGAAGTCCAGGACAGGGGCATCCCGGAGGTCGGAGGTGTTCGTCTCAAGGCTGCGGATTTCGGAGTTTGCCGGGTTGGCCATCGCGCTCTTGCAGTGACGCAGCTCCGACTCGTCACTCCGGTACATGCCGTCGATCAGCGGGTCCCACTTCGAGGTGCTGTTGGCGTCCACCTTCACGGGCTTGGCGAGCGTCTCGACCCGCTCGATGCTGCGGAAGCTGTGCTTCGCACAGTTCGGGTCGCGTGCGTGCTTTGCCTCGATCAGGTATCCGCCGACTGGGCGTATGCCGTCCACCAGGAGCTCTCCTGCTTACGGGCTAGCCAACGGTAGCCCGCGCTCCGGGTGGCCGGCCACGCGGAGCTAATAGGCGTCGTTGGGGTTGGTGCGGCCACCGTCTCCCGCGAAACTTCCCGTGTGCCCAGGGACGCCTTGAACACGCCTTGGCTATGGCCTTCAGGTCCAGTGGCAGTCCCACGCTCATCTCCAGCTGGTGAACCGGCCCATTAGTTCGATCAATTGACTATCTGTTCTATCGAACAGCCGTCTTTCGCGGTGGGTCCGGTTCGCTACAGGGACACCTCGGTCCGTGGGCTGACGTAAGTGGTCGTACAACGGCTCCGAAGCGGACGGTTGTGTCGAGGTGCTTGCTGGCTACCCGTCAGGCATCCCGGTCCGCTGCTCCAAGGCCCCTCATCGTCCCGCGCTGGTCTTCGCGGTGACTGGATGGTCATCCTTCGTTACGGCAGTGAAAGCGAGCGGCGTTCGGCGCTGAGGATCAAGCCGGCGGTACGAGGCGCGGCGGCAGAGGGCTCGTATGGTAGGCGTACTTTGCGTATGCGCGTTCTTGCTCTCTTCGCCAGATGGCCGTGAGTGCTTCATCGGTCTGAGGGACAGCGAGGCCGATGTCCTTGAGGATCTGACGGAAGAACGGGACCGGTCCGCCGTTTGGTCCCGTGGCGAGAGCGGAGAGCAGAGGGACGTCTGGCGCGGGGGAGCAGTCCATGTCCGTCAGTATGCGGCGCAGAGCTGCGTCCCTGAGGGTGCGGGCACCTGGCAGGTCGTGTAGGTCGATGGTTTCACGACGACTTGCCGCGTCGATGAGTCCGCGTCTGATCCGAACCTCTGCTCTGCCGAGTTGGTTGGGCAGGGACGCCGGGACCTGCTGTTTTGGAAGGGACGCCTCGGGAGTCGGGACCGTTGGTGTGTGCTCCTCGTTGTGCTGGCGCGCGAGGAATGCCGTGGCGGCGATGTCCGCACGAGCACTTTCGAGCGCGTCTTCCAGGGACTTGAGGTGATGCTGGCGGCTCTGGCCCGCCGCTCTGACCCTCTTGGATACTCGCCCAACCGGCACTTCACCCAGCCACACTTGTGCACCCAAGATCACTTTGTTGGATCGTTTGCGCACAAGCTTGCTGAGCTGCGGGCGCAGTTCGTTCAGCTCGGCGATGAGTTCGCTCAGGCGGGTGTCCTGACGCTTGGTCGAGAGTAGTGAAGTCTTGCGAGGAGGCGCGGTTACGGGCGGCGTTTTCCATGCTCGTAGGGCCTTGGTGACCTGGCCTTGAGGCAAGGAGTGAGGTGTGAGGTCCAACCGGGGACCCATCGCCCTTGCCGGTTGGCCGTACGCGGCGAATGCGCGCTCCGTCTCGACAGCGGCCCACCGCTTGAGCTGAGGGGAGCGCTTGGCGAAGGGAAGGCCGAGGCGGTCGAGGATGTCCCCGAGATAGGGTAGTGGGCCGCCGTCCTGATGGATCAGCACCGAGCGGACCGGAACGTACTTGGACAGCGGCGAGTCCACCTCCACGAGGAGATCGCGGCGCTCGATGTCAGAGAGTTTTGAGAGTTCCCAGCCGATCGTGCGGGCGAGGGCCTCCCAAGTGGTCGTCGTGCGCAGTCGGGCCAAGTCGGCCAATGTGTCACGGAGTTGAGTGACGAGGTCGTCGTGTGTCCGAGGCTGGGGCTTGGCAGCTGGTTCGGCCTGGGCGGCCGTGATTGTAGAAGGAGACTGCGGGGTGGCGGGAGCTTCGGGCTCGGCCTGCTTGGTGTTCAGTGAGGCACGGGCGGGAGGCGGCTCAGGCGCGAGCGGCATTCCGGCTGGTGGCGGACTCCAGAGGCCCGTTTGTTGGGCCTCGTGGGCGTTGAGGCGCATGTAGCGGTTGGCTTCGATTGCCCAGCCGTGGCCGTCTTCCAGGACGAGCATCCGGGCGGAGTCGGGGACGCGGTAGACATGTTCGGCCGGCGGTGCGTCCGTATCGGCGGGTAGCGAAAGCAACGCGCGGACGATTGGACTGTCGACCGGTTTGACGTCGGCCAGGACGAGGCGGCGGTCTTCGGCGGCGAAAGGAGAGTGCGAGGGGGAATCGGCTCCTGCGACCGGTGCGAAGACGAGACTGCCTTGAATCGGGACGGAGCGCGGCTTCGGACGGGGGTGGGATATGCGGATGGTCTCGACGTCTGGGGTGGTCAGGCCAGTTGGCGTCAGTTCACAGTCTTCGAGGGGAGTCCACTTGATCGTGCCTGTACGGTCTGGGGTTTCGGTGCCGATGTGAACGCGTCGTTCACCGCCGACGGTCTCGCAGCGGACACGGAGGCAGAAGCCGTGCCGGCCTGCGAGTTCGCGAGTGACGGGGGTGTCAGGGCCGAAGATCCAGTCGAGGTCTTCGGAGCCTTCGGTCAGATCACCGACAGCACGGCGCCAGGCGGGGTAGTCGAGGCCGCTGAGCTGGAAGCGGAGACGGCGGCGGGCGTCTGGCAGATAGACGTCGACGGCGTCACCGGGACCGGTGCCGAGATTCTGCGTCTGGACCTTGCCAGCCAACTTCTTTTTCTGGAACAGGCGTTGCATCCCGCGCTTGATGAAGAGATGGTCGGCGCTGGATTCGCCGTTCGCCGTGCGATGGCAGATGGGCGCGTTTGGGTGATGCGCGAAGTGACAGACCTTGTCCGTGTAGCGCTTGTCGCTCAGCTCGCCGCCACAGCCGCCGAGTTGGGTGCCGCACCAGTAGGTGTAGGTGGGATGGGCCTTGCGCCAGAGGTCCAGCTCGAACGCCTCCATGGGGAGGATGACCGGGTGGTCGGAGTTCGCGTGGCCGATGACGGCGGTTTGGACAAGGCGGTGGTCGAAGGCGATGCCGGAAGGAGACATTGAGCCTCGCGGTGGGTGAGCGGTGGCGTGGTGTGTCTGGGCTGCAGGTGGTGCCGCGATCCGTGGCTGAGGGCGATACAGCCACGGATCGCGACAGCTGGCGTCGGTCGGTGTGAGCGGTATCTTCGCTCAGAAGATGGTTCCCTCGGGCCGGAAGAGCCCGTCGTCCTCGAAGTCGACTATGGCGGACTTCCTGCCTTGTTCAGCCTTCTTCCGGTATGCCTCGGCCGAGGGCGAGGGCATGTCCGGGTGCTGTTGCGGCTTCTTGTGCAGTCCGAGGAACACCTCGTCGGCGTACGCTTGGTGATTGAGCTGACGGAGACGGTCGATGATCTCGGTGCGGGCGAGGAGACCGATGGTGTAGCGGGTGCCCTGATTGGTCTCGTGGAAGCCGTGGTTGAGTGGGAAGGTCTCGTGGGCGAGGCCGGCGGTCGGCGTCGCTCCGGTCTCGTCCAAGAGGTCGTGCCAGCCGTATGCCTCGATGGTGGCCTTGTCTACCTCCTCGTGGATACGGCGAAGTTCGACGATGTCGGGGTCTTGGCAGGTCTCGTCGTGGACGAGATTGTAGGTGGCGGTCAGGCCCATGCTGCGGCGGATCATGAGTTCGCGGCGGAACTCATTGAGACGCGTACCAGCGTTGTGCAGGCGAGGGGTGGGCGCGGGGCGGACGAGTGGCATGAATACGTCGGTTGGGCTGTAGCTAAGGTCAGCCTTCATCGTTGAGCTGCGATCGAGAGCCCACCAATAGTGAAGCGCGCTGCTCAAAAGGCCAAACAGCGCAGGGTCATCAGAGGCGAAGATAACGAGTTTCTGATCGAATACCTGGCCAGTTGGTACAGTGACTGGCATCACTACCTTACTCACCTGGGCCATGGCGATGCACTGCTTCAGTGGGGAAATTGCTGCATACAGCTCCGGGCGGCTTCGTTCATACAACCACCACTGTTCCCGCGCTGTCTTGCTGAACGTCTGCTTCAGGCGTTCCGGTCGCACTTCGTTGCGAACCTTTTCGTGTGCTTTCAAGTACTTTCTGGCCTGCTCTTCGGGCCAGTCTTGGAAATTGATTACCCAGCGATCAGTGCCATGTTGGGGGTTATTGTTGACGTCCTGTCCATTGAGATAAGGGAACAATACTTTCGCGTATTCTGCGTCCTCGGCGATCCAAGCCTGCGCATCTCTTCCGGGCAAGGTAAATCCCAGGCCAAGAACGATTACGCCTTGGAAGGAGACGCCCTTATTGCTTTCTAGTGGCATCGCCCACGAAGTCTCCCGCGTGGCTGGATTTAGAGACGTTGAGATCCCGTTGGGTGCAACAGTATCTCCCAGAATGCGATCAGCATCTTCCGTGACGGTCGCCTTGCTTGTCCACACTGTGCAGTACTCCAATACTGCGGAACGAGAAGGCCACGGGGCGCTTTTAATAGCCCGCCGAATAGTCACACCTGCTGCGTCCAACTGATCCAGTCCGACTTCTCTGGTGTCGCCCTGTGCCAAAGTATTGGTGGCAACCAATCCGGTTTGGCCATCATTGTTCAGCAGTCCGTGCGCCCGCAGTTCGAAGTAAGCAACCAAGTCCGCGCTGCCCCGCTTGCTCCCTGCAAGGTAATCCACCATGTACTCGCGATAGGCCTCTCCCATTACGCCCGTCAGCTTCTGCCCGCCCAAAAAAGGCGGATTCCCCACCACCGCATCAAACCCACCCCGCTCTGCAAAAACCTCCGGAAATTCCAACGGCCAATGCAAAGGAACCCGTCGCATTCCCCCCTCCGGAAGCTCACTCGCCAGCCACTCCCGCGCCTGTTCCAGAGCCGCAGCCACCACCACCGACCCCTCAACCTCAGCCTCCGGTACGGCGACAACGTCCCGAGCCACCCGAGCCGCCACCGGAAACAGATCCCGAACCCGCTCGCCGCCGTCCTCCTCGTACCAGGGCACCCGCCCCGAAGCGCAGGTAGCCAGCGCAGCTCCCGCGACCAGAGCCCCCACCAGCCGCAGTTTCGCCGTCTTCTCCCGCACCTCCCGCAGCAGCTCCCGCTTCTCAGCCAGAGCCTCCGTCCCGTCCCCCCCTATCTCGGTGATGGCATGCCGCGTAGCGACAACCTCGCCCACCAGACGCTCAGCATCCGCCGCCGCACCGATCAGGTCGCCCTTCTCCACATCCAGGTGTACCGCCTTCAACTGCTCCAACGACGTGACCCCCAGCAGCGAATCCCCCGCCACCAACCGGTCGTCCAAGAACGTGAACGGCCGCCCAGGATCCATCGACACCAGCCACAGCGACAGCTTGGCCATCTCCACGGCTATCGGGTTGATGTCCACCCCGTACAGGCAGTGCTCGATGATCTGCCGCCGAGCCTCGATCACCACCGGGTCGGACTCCGCGTCCACTGCAGTCACTGCATCGACGGCACGCCCAGCCCGATAGGCGACCGCCTCCGCCCGCTCCTCCCGGGCCCAGGCCTCGATCAGCCGGTCACCGAGGTAACGACAGGCGGCCACCAGGAACGCCGCCGACCCCATCGCAATGTCCGCGACCTTCAGCTCAAGGATCTGGTCGGCGGTCTTCGGAACCCACGCCTTCTCGTCCGCTGTCTGGAGCGGCCCCGGCTCGTACACCAGCGGCTCCAGCGCGTGCCGTACGACCTCCTCCGCCAGAGTTCGCGGCGTGTAATGGGTACCGGTGTTCTTCCGAAGGGACGACTCCGTCACGAACAGCGAGCCCGCCGGAATCACCACAGGCAGGCCCCGCAGGTCAGGTCGCAGCAGTCCGAAGAACGGCAGGAGCCGCTCCGTCAGCGCCGCATCCCGGCAGGCCGCCTGCAACAGCCGCCGCGCCTCCGCCTCGACCTCGCCCTTCGCCGGAGCGAGCAGCTTCTCCAGTCGGGCCGCGCTCGCCGGCGGCTTCGGTTCCTTCCACGTGTCGTGGATCTTCTTCGCCAGCGTCTTGACGTCCCGCGTCGAAGCCGCGAGCGACTCCAGCTCGGCCAGCGGCACCTCGTGCTCCATGCCGGCCGGGCCGATGAGGCCGACCATCGTCTCGACGGCGCGCTCACCGTCGTAGGAGAGGAGACCCTCGTACACGTAGCCGATCTGCTCGACGTCGAGGGCGCGGAAGCTCAGTGTGCGGGTCTCGCGCTGCCTGCCGGTGCCGACGTGGACCTCCTGAACAGCTTGGAGCATGTGGAGGACCGTGCGGTCGTCGATCGGCAGCAGCGGTGACGTCGTCTCCAGCCACGGGTACTTGTCCGGGTCGAAGATCGAGCCGTCGTAGGCCGGGAGTTCCAGGTCCGGGTGCTGGACGCCGCCGTGCACGGCGTGGAACAGGGCGATCAGGCGGTGCCATGCGGCCGTCGTGTGTTCCAGGGACGCCTCGCCCTCCGCGTCAGCACGGGACTTGAGTTCCGCGCGCAGGAAACGGGCCGAGTACGACGTGGCGTATACCTCGTTGTCCGAGGGAAGCAGGCCTCGCTCCTCGGCGAAGAGGAGGAAGACGACGCGCATCATCACCGCGACCGCGCCCCGGTAGACCTCGCTCGCCTCGACCCCCGACGCGCGCAGACCCGGTGCGCCCTGCTCCATGGACCGCGCGTCCGCCCGGCCGATCGCGTCCACCAGCAGTTCCACCGCTTGGCGGACCTGGACGCCGAGCGCGTCGGTGACCTCATCACCAGCGTCCAGGCTCTTCTTCAGCAGGCCGACTAGAGTCTCGGGCTCCTCGTACTCGAAGAAGCGACGGCGGCGCAGCAGCGAGATGAAGGCGCGGACGACATTCCGCTCTGCCGCCTCGCTCCAGCCGATGGCATCGAAGACGGCGGTAGTCGTGACACCGCCGACCGGCGCCCACACCAGGCACCACCAGCGGCCGTCCGTCAGGAGGCCCAGCGGTACGCCGTGGTGGCGCAGCAGGCGGGCCAGGCGGTCGGCCGGAGGGGCCGACCAGTCGTCGCCCCAGTTCGGGCGGGCCGTGGGGGAGGTGCCGCTGGGCACGGTCATGCCCAGGACGCGGACCCGCTTCGCGGCCGACTCCACGTCCGGCTCGGACGCCAAGTCCGTACCAGGCTCAGACAACGCGAAGTCGGCACGCAGGTGGACACCGTGCTCGGGCACCTCAAGACTGAAGCGGTCCAGGGCCAGGTCCGGGACGTCCTCGGCCGCTCCTGCCCGCAAGGTCAGCGCGTCGCCCCACTCGAGGAGCGAGCGCAGGACGTGCGCCACCCACTCGCCGCGGCCGGCCTTGGTGTCGATCTGCCAGTCGGCGTGGTGGGCGCGCAGGCGGGCCCGCTGGTCCTTGTCGACGGCGTCGAGCTGCGGCCATGCCTGGAGCAGGACCGGCATCGTGAGGAAGGGGCCGGAGACCTCGGTGAGGTCGAGCCACTCCTGGTGCTGGGCGCGTCCGTCGAGCGCCTTGGCCTTGGCGGCGGCGAGTCCTCGGGAGGCGGCGGGGCGGGGGCTCATCGGCGGGCTTCCTTTGCGGGGATCACGAAGACGACGGCGACGGGGAAGAGGTGGGAGCGGGGCTCGCGGTAGCGGGCGGCGATCGTTGCGAGTTCGCGTTCACGCTCGGCACCGAGGCTCTTGATGCGCTCCTGCCAGCGCTCGCGGTCCTCGCGGTACTGGCGCTGCTCTGCGGTCGTCACCTCGCGGGTGCCGAAGAGAGCGATCTGCTCGTTGGCCTCGTCGCCCTCCTCCTTGAGCTTGGCGCGCAGACCTGCCTCGAAGCGGTCGAGGGTGGCCTTGATGCGGTCCTCTTCCTGCGTCTGCCGGGTGGCGAGCGCGGTTTCCAGACTTGCGCGACGCTCACGGGCTCGGGCGGCCAGCGAGTCGTACAACGGCCCGTTGAGCTTGGACCAGGCGTCGGTCAGCTCCTGGCGGAGGGCGGGAGCCGCCGCGGTGCCGTCGGTGAGGGCGTTGGCGAGGGCCTCACCTTGCGTGCGTACGGACTCCCAGCGGCGGAAGCGGCCCGTGTCGCCGAACCAGCCACCCGCGTGGAGGATCTCCTCGTGCAGGCGGGTGCCGTCCACGCCCACGAGGACATAGCGGGCGTATGCCGAGACCAGGGTGGTCTGGATGTTCGGGTCGTCGCTGACGACCGCCGCGACCCGGTGCAGGCCGACGCTGTCCGCGTTCCACACGGCGGCGGTGAGCAGCCGGGTGGAGAGGGCGACCAGCGGGTGCTTCAGGTGGGCGAGGACGATGTCGTCCCTGCCTTGCGCGGCGATCTGCGGGTCGAAGGTGACGGGGCGCTGCTCTGCCGGGCGGAGCTTGTGAGCCAGGCCGCGCGTGGCGCGCTCCCAGGTGCCGGACAAGGGCGGGACGTCGTACAGGCCGCCCTCGAAGAACTCGCTGTAGTGGCGAGCGAGGGGCTGCTGGTGGTCCAGCTCGAGAGCCGTGTCCACCACGCGCTTGATCGTGGTCGGGTTCAGGCCGAGCGTGTCGACCGTCTCCTGGTACTGGTCGGCCAGTCGCTTCGCCTGAGCCGTGACGTTCTGTTCAGCGGCGATCGTGCCACCGGTGTTCTTCCGCCCCGCGATCTGCTTGGCCTTGGCGTTCTCGATGTCGACCGGCGTGTGGTCACCCGTCATACGCCGCTGTACGGCGTCGGCGATGACGGCATTGACCGAGCCGAGGTCTTCCTCCATCCGCGCGACCTTGCGGGCGACACGGGAGAGGAACTCCAGGTCGGCCTCGTAGGAGCCGGCCTTGGCCTTCTCCCAGCCAGCGCCGATGAAGTGGCTGATCTCCGGGTCGTGCTTCTGGCCCCAGCGGTCGACACGGCCGATGCGCTGCTCCAGCTTGTTCGGGTTGAACGGGATGTCGTAGTTGAACAGGCGGTGGCAGTGGTTCTGGAGGTCGATGCCTTCGCTGGCCGCGTCGGTCGCCAGGAGGATACGGACCGTGCCTTCCTCAGCGGAGGGGTGTGCCTGGAAGCCGAGGCGGATCTGCTCGCGCTGCTCGGCGTTCAGCCCGCCGTGCAGGACGGCCACGCGCCCGCCGTCCGTGAGTTCGTGCTGCTGGAGCAGGCTGAACAGCCACTTCTGGGTGTCGCGGTACTCGGTGAAGACCACGACGCGTTCGTTCGTCCAGTGCTTGTCGGGGCGGCAGATCGCCTTGACCGCGTTGATCAGCGCGTCCGCCTTGGAGTCGGCCGCGGCCTCGTGGGTGAGAGCCCAGCGTTCCATCTGCCGCAGCAGCTGCAGCTCCTCGCCGTCCTCCTGAGGGGTGAGGCTGGTGGAGCGGGTGAGCGCGTCGTCTTCTGCGTCGGCTAGGCCCAGGTCGTCGAGTTCGGCGGCGAGGTCGGCGAAGTCGTCGAGCCAGTCAGGGACTTCGGCGGCGGCCGAGCGCGGGCGGCCCTGGGTGTCGTCCAGGTGGGAGAGATAGATCTTGACGGTGTGCAGGAAGGCGGCGGGGGAGGAGAAGAGTCGCTTCTTCAGCAGCAGGGTGACGAGGTCGGCGGCTCGGCGGCCACCGCGTGCCTTCGGCGCCATGCGCTGCTTGCGCAGGTCGGCGAAGCAGCCCAGCAGGCCGTGCACCTCGCGTTCCAACTCCGTGTACTCGACGGAGAGTTCGCGGGTCCTGCGGGTGGTGAAGCGGGGCGTGCCGTCCGGGTTGGTGACGTTGGCCTTCAGGCGCCGTACGACCGTCTCGTCGCGGGACTGCTTGTCCACGTCGAGACCACGCGCGAACTTCTGGTTGTCGATCAGCTCGAGCAGGGCCGTGTACGACTCGGGATAGCCGTTGTGTGGAGTGGCCGAGAGGAAGAGACGGTGCTCGAAGTGCGGTACCAGGCGCCGGATCAGCTTGGTCTGTTGCGAGTCGACGGCGTACACCTGCTTGGGAGCGGCGGGTGCGACGTGGTGGGCCTCGTCGAGGACGAGGAGGTCGAAGAAGCGGCGCTGACGGGCGCCGTCCTCTCCGGTCTCCTCCCGAGCCGGGATCACCTCGTCCAGGAGGCGTTGGGCCTTGGTGCCGCGCAGCCAGGGGAGCGAGACGATGGTGAGGGGGTGCACGCGGAACGGATTGGCCGCCGTGCCGTGGGTGCGGCGCAGCCGGGCGCAGTGCTCGGAGTCGACGATGGTGAAGTCCAGGCCGAACTTCTCGTGCATCTCGTCGCGCCACTTGAGGGTCAGGCCCGCCGGGCAGACGATCATGACCCGGTGGGCGCGGGCGCGCAGCAGCAGCTCCTGGACGACCAGGCCGGCCTCGATGGTCTTGCCGAGGCCGACGTCGTCGGCGAGGAGAAGGTTGACGCGCGGGGCGCCGACGGCGCGGGAGACCGGTTCGAGCTGGTACGGCTCGACGGCGACACCGGAGCGGAAGGGTGCCTGGAGGGTCCTGACGTCGGCGGAGGCCACAGCCGACCAGCGGACGGCGTCGAGGAAGGCCGCGAGGCGCGAGGGCGGGTCGAAGCGGCCGGTGGCGGCGTTCGGCAGGGAGCCACGGTCCAGGATCCTGCGCCCCGGTTCGACCTCCCATATGACGGAAAGGGTGTCCCCGAAACGGCCGTCGGCGACCGACTGCAGGTGGACGAGCGTCGCGGAACGCGCACTGGCGGCCGGAGCGGGCTCTACGCGGGCAACTACCCAGCTTTGGCCGCGTACCTCGACCAGCTCTCCCTCCTCGGGGATCCGGTCGGATGCGTCCGCGCCCCGTCCGTGGTCCTGCCGAGCCGCCTGCGTCGTCATGCTGTGGCCTTCCTTCGTGGCTCGTATGCGCGTGGCATACGGCATTGACCCTACGCAATTCAGGACATGCGGTGGGACCGAGTGCCGTGCATGGAGACTAACAAAGAAGTTCTACTGTGAACATAGTTCACATGGTGTCGCTTCTTAGGTGGATTCAAGCAAGCGGTCGAGCCGCTCCAGGAGAGCCTCGGCTCGCGCGTGCCGCTCGTCTCCGGCAGGCAGGATGCGCCCTTGGTCGGCCGCCAGGCCGCTGAGCTGATCACGGGCTGCTTCGATGCGGCCCCCGCGTGCGGTCAGCGCGGCGATCTCGTACCTGGTGTCGAAGACCGTACGGTCCACGGCCCCGAACACGTGCTGCTGAACGGGAAGCAGCGCCTCGAACTCGTGCAGCGCTTCCGGCGTCGGGCCGAGCTCGGCCAGACAGTGGGCGACCCCGGCGCGGCACGTGAGGACGTCGCGGTCCGTCTTCGGGCGATGCTTGCGCAGCGCACCGCCGAGGGCGAAGTAGCCGTCGTAGGCGCGTGTGAAGTCCTCCGAGGCGACCCACAGCTCGCAGAGCGTGAGGCGCAACGGGATCAGGTCGGGGTCGTTGAGGGGGCGAGGTGTACCGCGCAGGTGATTGTCGAGGAGCGCTGCGGCAGTCGCGTGCTCGCCTCGATCGGCCAGCCCTCGGACCTCCTGGGTGAGTGAAGGCGGAGGCTGCTCAGCCTTGGCCCTCGGCTCGGGCCGGGGCGAACGCGGTCCCGGGATGGGGGACTGCTGCTGGAGGCAGGTCTGGGCGACGTGCTGGACCTCCTGGGTCGAGGGGCGTTCCGTGGGCTCCTTTGCGAGCAGCCGCATGACGAGTTCGGCGAACGCTGGTGGCAGGTCGTCGCGGTGACCGGTCACCGGCGGCGGCTTCTCGTGGACGTGCTGGTAGATGAGGAAGATGGGCGAAGCGGTTGGCGCGATCTCGAACGGCGGTCTGCCTGCCGTGATCTCGTACAGCACACAGCCGAGTGCGTAGAGGTCGCTCTGTGCCGTGACGTCGCCGCCCTCGCCCTGCTCCGGAGAGATGAATCCCGGTGTGCCCGGCATCTCGTCCGCCTTGGTGAGGCGGGACGGGTCCCCGTCGGTCTTCAGGGCTGCGGCGACTCCGAAGTCCAGCACCTTCACCGTGCCGTTGTCGGTGAGCATGAGGTTCGAAGGCTTGAGGTCACGGTGGATCACATGGATGCGGTGGGCGTGCGCCAGGACATCCGCGGTCTGGGCGGCGACCGTCGTCGCGAGCTGGACGGGGAACGGCCCGCGTTCCCTGAGCAGCATGGAGAGCGTTTTTCCTTTCACCAGCTCCATGACGATGTACAGGCTGTCGCCCTCGTGGCGCCCGGTCTCATGGACCGCCGGCACACTGGGGTGGTCGATCCGGGCCGTGAGCCGGGCTTCCCGTTCGAAACGCCGCTCCAGGTGACGCAGGTCCGCGCCCTGGCTGCGGGAGCTGAGGAACTTGACCGCCACCACCCTGTTGAGCTGGAGATCCCTCGCGGCCCAGACCTCACCCATCCCGCCCCTGCCGAGACGGTGCAGCAGCTCGTAACGCTCCTCGAACGTGCCTCTCACACCCAACCCCCGGGTCCCCACGGACGTCCCGACGCGCCCGGCCAGTTTTCTGTTCACCCATTCTCACCCGTGCCGTGACGGGTTGATCACACCTGGTACGGCCCCTGAGGCAGTATGAAGGGGCGTCGGGGGTCCTCGGAGGCGAATCCGCGCAGGTCGGCAGCGGCGGACGGGGTAGGAAGCCACGGACCGAGCGCGCCGTAGACATCTGCCGCGGAGTCCGGCCGGCCCTCGCGACTCTTGGCCATCAACGAGGACACCAGTGCCTGAAGCCCTTCCGGTACATCCACTCCCTGCTCGGTGAGGGTCGGTGGCCGTCCGTTCAGATGGCCGTTCAACAAGGCCATGGGATTCTCCGAAGGGAACGGCGGGGTGCCCGCCAGGAGGTGATGCAGCAGGCAACCGACGCTGTAGAGGTCACTGCGGGCGTCCGGGGCGGGAGTCCCGGAGAGCAGCTCGGGGGAAGCGTAGACGAGGTTGCCGAGACGCTGGCCCGTTGTGGTCAGGGCAGGACCGTCGTCCGCTGCCAGCTTCACGAGACCGAAGTCGAGGATCTTGACCACACCGTCGCGGCGGATCATCACGTTCTCCGGCTTGAGATCCCGGTGAATGAGGCCCGCGGTGTGCGCGGCGGCAAGGCCCGAGCAGATCTGCGCCGCCACGGCGCACGCGGAGGTCACGTCGAGCCGTTCCCGCTCGCCCAGGACGGTGCCGAGGGTCTCCCCCTCGACCAGTTGCATCACGAGCCAGCGCAGGTCACCGGTGATGTCGGCGTCGTAGACGATCGCCACGTTGGAGCTGTCGAGGGTGGCTGCGGCTCGTGCCTCGCGTGCGAAACGCTGCTGGAGACGGTCGTACTCTCGTGAGTCCGCGAGTACGGCTGCGTCAGTGATCACCGTCTTGACGGCGATCGGTCGGCCCAGCCGCCGGTCGCGGCCCTTCCAGACGCGCCCCATACTTCCCCGGCCCAGCGGTTGCTCCAGCTCGTAACGGTCTCCGAGAACGGTTCCTTCGCGGACGGCGTGCATGACCTTTCCTCCCGAGCGCGGTCAGCCGGAGCGTGCGGAAGTGATCGTAGGCCCAAACGACGGCAGGTTCCCTTAAATGGGGTCTGTGAACAAAGTCAACGGCCGTAGTAGGCTGGCCTCCAGGGCGGGATGG
The DNA here is from genome assembly GCF_040296125.1 of Streptomyces sp. NPDC002265. Lineage (NCBI taxonomy): Bacteria > Bacillati > Actinomycetota > Actinomycetes > Kitasatosporales > Streptomycetaceae > Streptomyces > Streptomyces sp. NPDC002265. The sequence goes on from NZ_JBEOWS010000044.1 coordinate 40,169, forward strand.
TGTGGCTTGTTCATGTGTAGCTGTAGAGCTGGGATTCCACTCTCGATCCGTATCGCCTGGGAGATCTGATGACGTCGTCACGCGCCGTGCCGGTGACCTTGGCCGAGATCGCGCGACTCGCCGGGGTGGGGCGAGCTGCCGTGAGCAACTGGCGCCGACGGCACGAGTCCTTCCCGCAGCGGATCGGCGGCACGGATGTGAGCCCACAGTTCTCCTTGACGGAGATCGAGGCGTGGCTGCGTGACAACAAGAAGCTCAGGAACGCCGCGGGCCGTGACTGGCTGTGGCCCCAGTTCGAGGCGCTCGGCAGCCGGGACGAGACGGGCCTGGCGATCGCGGCCGCCGGGCGGTTGATGAGCGGCCCGCGAGCAGAGGGTGGGGTGCCGGATGACCTCTCCGGACTCTCGGCGCGGGCGCGGGAACTGGTCGCGAAAGCGTTGGACCTCGGGCAGCGTGAAGGCGCGGCGGAGACCTTCGAGTTCCTGCTGGGGCGTTGGCTCGACGTCAACGTGCGCCAGATCAGCACGACTCCCGAACCGCTGGCGGCGCTCATGGCCGACCTCGCCCTCCGCTTCAGGGCCAGGCCCGAGAGCGAGGACGGCCGCGTCCTTGCCGTCCTCGATCCTGCCTGCGGGACAGGTCATCTCCTGGCCGCAGCCGGCGCGATCGCCTCACCGGTCGTGCTCACGGGTTGCGACAGCGATCCAGTACTCGCCGCCCTCGCCGACGCCCGTCTGGCGCTGCTGCCGCGAGCGGCGGGAACCGACATGACCGCGGACGCAGAGGTCGGAGACTCACTGCGTGCCGACCCCTTCGCCGCCATACGGGCGGATCTCGTGCTGTGCAATCCGCCCTTCAACGAACGTGATTGGGGCTACGAAGAGCTCGCCACGGACGCCCGGTGGGCGCATGGCATGCCGCCGCGTACCGAGCCGGAACTGGCCTGGGTCCAGCATTGTCTCGCCCGGCTGCGCCCCGGCGGCACCGCTGTGGTCCTGCTCCCACCGGCAGTGGCGACGCGCAGGGCGGGGCGCCGTATCCGGGGTTCGTTGCTGCGCACAGGGTTGTTGAGGGCCGTCGTGGGGGGGGGGGCCGGGCGCGCGCCGCCCCCCCGGGGGGGGCGGCAGGGCGGGGTGGTGGGGCGGCCCGCCACACAATTGTGCGAAAACGCCTAGGGC
>NZ_JBEOWS010000045.1:0-41031 GCF_040296125.1 Streptomyces sp. NPDC002265
GGGTGGTACTGGTCATGAGCGGGTGGTTCTCCTGTCGTGCCCTCTCAGGCTAACCCGACGAAGCGGGACGTCTCACCCAAGGCTGACAGAGAGGGGATCGAGGCGCTCGCGCTGACTCATCACGCGTCGATGTGGGCCAAGCAGATCACAAAGATCACTGGTGATGACGTCGATGGCATCGAACTTGATGCCATGGAACCGGTCCTGGAGGTAGAAGGCCTCGCTGACAACTGGTGGCGCGGTACGGATTCGCTGGTCGCGATCTACACAGGCGAGGCGCGATGCCTGTCCTTTCCAAGGGGGCGTACTGCGTTGATCTACTCCGGCCTTGACAAGTGGGGCCTATACGGAGGTGTCGGCGACGGATCGCCTCGGGCGGAGCAGTCTTGAAATCTGCCGGCTTCGCCTTCCCAGGTTCGAATCCTGGCGCCGCCACCCTAACGGGAATCGGCCCCTGACCAGCAAGTTTGGTCAGGGGCCGTTCTCGTTCCCGGCTCACGTCAGTGACCGCCGCTCCCCGCTGTTCCCCGCCCGTTCTGGCACGGCCGTGGCACACGACGTGACCTTGATCATGCGGCGGCGTTCCGCGCCTGCTTCCTTGATCGGCGGTACCGACGCCACTTGGGCGCGAGCTCACCGCACGCGGTCACCCAGACGGCAAGAACAGCGCAAGAAACGATGCCCTCGTGCTCTCCAGTGAGCCTGCCCACCGCCCACAGGGCTGGCGTCGTGATGAGCCAGGCCACGAGCAGGTGTCTCGTCTTCGGCCACCAGTGCGGATTCTTCACAGGCGGGACGGTATCAAGGGCCATCGGTCCGTCTGGCGACGGCAAGAGGTCGGCAAGTCGGGCAGCCTACGCCGGGATAGTCGCGAGCTTTGAAGCTGTGGCCTCATCCTTATCAGGTCAATCACGGGAAGCTGTTGAGGCCGGTTGACCAGCTAGGCGCTTCGGTCAAGCGTCCGCCGAGATCTGGTGCTGGCCATCGCTGTTCGCGCTTGTTGGTGTCAGGCGCTGATGTCAGCACCCGGGATCATCGCTCGCATGACACAGAACCAATACGTGCTGAGGATGGCCGATCTCCGGCGGGCCTGCTCTGTACTCCTAGATGAGACAGAACGCCGGTTCGGACTGGAGGTGGACCTCTCCAGGGTGTCCACGGACTACTACTGGACTCTCGACCTTGCGACTGCGTTCGACATGAGCGAGACGCCAGCAGCACCACTTGGCTGCGGACAGGTCAGCGACGATGTCGCCGAGATTGCGGCGCTTGTGCGACGCGATCCTGAGGACGTGATCCCCCTCTGGCACGACCTCGATCACCTCGCTGGTGTGCTGCGTCTCCTTGCGCACCTCGACCTGCCGCGGTGAGGCCTGGCAGGCAGTCTTGAAAACCGTCGTGGCGCGAGTCACCGTGGGTTCAAATCCCACACCCACCGCAGGTGAACGGCCCCTGACCAGGCATCCAGGTCAGGGGCCGTCGCATGTCCACCCACCGTGATAGCCCGGTGTTCCCCGTGGTTTCCCGCTCGAACGGGCACGGTAGGGGCACGCTTCCCATCCCCGGCGATGCCTTCGACTGGCCTGTGCTGCGTGCAGAGGCGCGCTCAGAAGCAGACGGCAAGATGACCGTATGGTCGACGACGAGAGCACGGGCTTCAGCCTGCCGCGAGGAGCGACGGGCTTCTACAGCCCGAAGGACGGCCCGCTTCCCGAAACTGATCTGCGGGTTTTCCGAAGCGCTCTGCACGCGGCCGCTCGCGCCGCCGGAGGCAGGGTGGGCAAGGTGGAGGGCCGGGCATACCCGCGTACGTTCCACACCGCGTCGGTCGTCAATGACGAGGGCAAGCCCAGCAGCATCATCTTGTGTCACGCCTATCACCCGTGGATCGCGTTCGCTCGGGAACGTCGGGACTGGTACAGCGAGGAGTTCCTCGAACCGCCATCCTGGGCCGGCGCCTTCGCGCACGCTGGGTTTGTGGTGCTCAACCGCGAGCAGCTCACTACTCCGCTTTCCGACGTGGACACCTCGGTGCTTACACAGGGCGAGTGGCGCGAAATTCGCTTCTACGGCATCACGACGCTGGGCGGGGTGATCTTCAATGCATGGGACTGACGGGGCGAGGTTGACCACGCGGTCGGCGGAGCGGCTTTGGGCGGGAGCTGCCATGGGGCGAGTGATCATGGCCCCTTAAGCTTCCGGCGAGTCGGGCAGTCTGTGGACCTGCCCGTTAAAGCACGACGTTGGGGCCATGATCTTCGAGGCTCGCCCCATGGTGGCTGCCTAAAGCCGTGGAGCCGACCGCCCCAGCCACGACGGGTTCTCACCTCATGCCGCCGGCCAACCCTCTCCAGGGCGCGCGTCGGCGCAGCGCGGGCGGAGCGGGCCGAAGGCAGGAGCGGCGCCCGGCGCGGAGCCGGGAGCGCGCCCGGCGGAGCGGAGCGCAGCCGGGACTTGATGATGGAGAGAAAGTCTTATCCCGTTGGGATGAGGTGCCGACCGTCGTGGCTGCGAACGTGGGGTCCGTTGCCGTCCAGGGCGTCCAGGAGCCTGACCGCGAAGGCTTCGGACATGCGCTCGCTGACCTCGTTCGGCGTGAGCCATGAGACTGCCGTGGACTCTGTCGAGGTGCGTTCGGTGCCGCTGGAGGGCTTGCAGCGGAAGACCAGGGCGATGATGCCGCGGGGCATGTTCTTGTAGACGCCGGTGAGTTCGTCCACCTCGACGTGGATGCCCGTCTCCTCCAGGACCTCGCGGGTGACGCCGGCCTCGGGGGTCTCGTCGAGTTCGAGGATGCCGCCCGGGAGCTCCCAGTTGCCGTTGTCGGCTCGGCGGATCGCCAGGAGGCGGCCGTCCTCCCGCACCACTACTCCGGCAACGGACACAGAGTGCAGCGGGGGCGGTGTCGCTTCCTGTGGTTGACTCATATAGAGGAGCATAGGAGGCAGGGAAGGACTATGGGAACTGCGGCGGGTGGGGTCGGTTCCGGGCCTCGGTACGTACAGATCGCGGACGAGATCGTGCAGCAGATCCGGGCGGGGGTTCTCAAGCCTGGCGACATGGTGCCGAGTGAATCGGAGCTGGTGGAGCGCTACGGCGTCGCCGGCGGAACGATTCGTAAGGCCATGGTCGAGGTGCGGGCGAGTGGGCTGGTTGAGACCCGGCACGGCAAGGGTTCGATCGTGAAGAGCCGACCTCCGGTGCGGCACCGCTCGTCCGATCGCTTCCGGCGTTCGCTCCGGCGGGGAGGGCAGGCGGCCTATCTCGCGGAGTCCGCGCAGTCCGGGGCCACTGCCAAGGTCAGCGTCCTCTACATCGGGCCCCTGGAGGCGCCCGAGGATGCCGCCGCACGTCTGGGTGTTCCCGTCGGTACTCAGGTGCTGGCGCGTCGGCGTCTCTACTTCCGCAACGGCACGCCCGTCGAGACCGCCACGTCCTACCTTCCCTGGGACGTCGTGAAGGACATCCCCGAGCTGTTCGCCGAGAACCCCGGCGGCGGTGGCATCTACGCCCGGCTCGAAGACCACGGGCACGAGTTCGCCGAGTTCGTCGAGACGGTGCAGGCGCGGCCGGCCTCCAAGGCGGAGGCCTCGGAGCTCGCGCTGAGCCCCGGTGCGCCCGTGGTTCACCTGATCCGGGAGGCTCGTACGACCGCGGGTCGCGTGGTCGAGGTGTGTGACACCCTCATGGCCGCTGACCAGTTCGTTTTCGAGTACCGGATCCCCGCCGAGGACTGACGCACGCTCAACTTTCCGCAGCCCGCCACGAGTTCTTCTTCGTGGCGGGTTGACTCATGTATAGGAGTGAGGCACTCTTCTTCATGTCACTCATATACATGAGTGACGGAGTGCAACATCTATAGAGGAGTGATCTCTGTGCGTCAGATTCCTGTCGACACCTCCGGTGCGGTCGTGATGGTTGCCAAGTCTCCGCAGGTCAAGGTGCGTGACCGCCGTACCGGTGAGATCGCCACTGACACCGAGACCGGGGCGAAGCTGATGACCGTGGACGTGATGTTCGCGGCGAACGAGGAGGTGGAGATCCTGTCCATCACCGTCCCCGAGCCGGGCATCTCCGGTGAGCTGGCCATGGGTACGCCGGTCGCACTCACGGGCCTGATCGCCCGCCCTTGGGAGAACGACTTCAACGGCCAGCGGCGGCACGGCATCGCGTTCCGCGCGGTCGCAGTCACCTCGCTCGCCAGCGCTGCCGTCGCCGCAGGGTCCAAGGCGGCCTGATCGTGACCCGCTTCGCGGTTGTTCTGGTGCTGGTCGTCGCTGCCGCGGGTCTCCTGCGGTGGCGGCGCCCCGCCTGGTACTGGTTGACCTTCGGGGTCACGTTGGCCGTGTTACGGGTCCTGACCCGGTACCGGACGGTGATGGACGCGTGCGGGCTGACCGTCCCGCCCGCGCGGTGGCGGCTCGCCCTCGCCCGTGCCGCCAACCGGCCGATACCTGAGCCGCGTCCGCCGCGCATCCTGCGGCTGCGGCCGACTCGTACCGGCCTGGTGCTGCGGCTCAAGCTCCGCCCCGGCCAAGACGCGTTCGACATCGCCGCCGCGTCGGACCGGCTCCGACACTCGTTCTCGATGTACGGCGTGACCTCGCGCGAACTGCGCTCCGGCGTCGTCGAGGTGCGGATGACCGGCTACGACGTACTCAAGCGGGTGCAGATGCCTGCCAAGACCGATCCGCAGCCGATGCGGGTGCCGGTCGCCCTGCGGGAAGACGGCTCGGTGCACTACCGCGACTACCGGGCGGTACCCCACGCCCTCACCCTGGGCGCCACGGAGTCCGGCAAGTCCGTCTACCAGCGCAACCTGGTCGCGGGGCTCGCCCCGATGGACGTCGCCCTCGTGGGCATCGACTGCAAGCAGGGGGTCGAACTGTTCCCGCTGGGGCGCCGGTTCTCCGCGCTGGCCGACGATCCCGACACCGCCGCGGAAGTGCTCGACGCGCTCGTGGAAAGGATGGGGCGCGTCTATCAACTCATCCGGTCCCAACAGCGAATCACGTCCGACGTGCCGGACGCGGAGATCGCCGCCGACATCTGGGACCTGCCCGACGACCTGCGCCCGGTCCCGGTCGTGGTCCTGGTCGACGAGGTCGCCGAACTCGCCCTGTACGCCAACAAGGAGGAGGAGAAGCGCCGGGACCGGATCATCACCGCTCTGGTCCGCCTCGCCCAGCTCGGCCGCGCGGCCGGCATCTACCTCGAAATCTGCGGGCAGCGCCTCGGCTCCGAACTCGGCAAGGGCATCACGATGCTCCGCGCCCAGCTCACCGGCCGCACCGCCCACCGCGTCAACGACGAGACCTCGGCCAACATGGCCTTCGGCGACATCTCCCCAGACGCCGTCCTCGCCGCCATCCAGATCCCGGCCGAGCTGCGGGGGATCGCCATCGCGGGCGACTCCTCCGGCGGATGGCACCGCATCCGCGCCCCGCACACCTCGCTCCGCCAGGCCGTGAACATCTGCAACCGGCACGCCGACCGGACCCCGGACGTGCCCGAGCTGGCCCTGTTCCGGCCTGCTCTCCTCGGCTCCGCGCCTGACTCTGCGCTCATGCCGCTGGTCAAGGCCTCCTCGGCCACCGCCTGATCCCTGCCCCGTCCCCACGGCAGGCGCGACCGCCTTCGCGCCAAGTCCCTACCCCGCCATGCCCAGAGAAGGGAGATCCCGTCATGTGCCCGGACTGCGAGGACTTCGCCCGGACCGTGCTCCTGCTCGGCCAACTCGCCCTGTACGCCGACACGGTCGGTGCGGACCTCGACTTCGTGGCCGTCGTCAGCCCGTCGCTCGCCGTCTCACTGCCCGAGCCGCCGCCCGGCCTGTTCCCGGACGACTACGACCCCGACGGCGGCCCTGCCTACCCCGGTGACTCTTGATGGGCGGCCGTCACGGCCTCCGTGTCGACGCGGTCCTGATTCAGGCCGTCATCGCCGGGGCCCTGTCCTTCGCCCACCTGCACGACCTGGCCGCCGCGGCCGGACAGAACGGCTGGAAGGCCTGGGCCTACCCGGTCAGCGTCGATCTGCTCCTGGTCGCCGCCTGGCGACGCCTGCGCAGTGAGGGACCGTCCCGGCTGGCCTGGTGCTGGTTCGTCGTCGCCCTGTTCGCCTCGCTCGGCGCCAACGTCGCCACCGCCGGATTCCTCGACCTGACCGACCCGCCCGCCCTCCTCCGCCTCGGCATCGCCGGATGGCCCGCGCTCGCCTTCCTCGGGGGAACGCTCCTCGCGCACTCCCCGGCCCCGGAGCCGGAGACGGCTCCGCCGGCACCAGTCACCCCGATGCCGGACGCCGCGCACTCGCACGAACTGCCGTTGCCGGACGCCGATCCCGTATCGGTCACGGAAGCCACGCCCGAGCCTGCTGCGGCCCCCGTCCCCACCGCGGAAGTCACCACTCCCCCGCAGGTCCCCGCCGTCCTGGTCGACCACGCACGCAAGGTCGCCGACGAATACCGCGCCCGTACCGGCTCCGCGATCGACCCCGACACCCTCCGCTCCCGCCTCGGCGTCCCGCCCCACCTCGCCGATGCCATCGCCGCCCACCTCAGCTGACCGCAAGGGAGAACAGACCATGCCCGCCCGCGACAACTTCCACTCGCTGATGCGGATCGGCCCCGTGCAGATCGGCACCCACCGCGACCGCAACGGCCGCATCACACACGCCGCCGTCTGCACCACCGACCGCTGCGGCTGGTCCGCCGACTACTCCAGCCAGACCGCCGCCCAGCTCGCCGCCCGCACCCACCGCTGCCGCGTCGCTTAGGAGACACCGTCCGTGGACGTCCCCCTCTGGTTCGCCCTGCTCGCCGTCGGCTACCTCGGCGTCAAGCTCGTCCGCCCGCCCTGGTGGCTGATCTGCGTGCTTCTCCTCGGCGGCTACCTCCTCGCCGACAGCCTCTTCGCTCCCGTCATCGACACCGCCGTCAAGTAGCCCGCCGCGAAAGGAGAAACGCCCATGTTCCGGCCCAAGCTCCCGACCATGCCCCAGCCCACCGGCCTGTTCACCCCGCCCGCCGTCATCCGGTCGACCACCATCACCCCGGCCGCCCCGGTCCCGCAGCCGGCCCCCATCACCCCCGCGCCGACCCGCCCGGCCGTCCAGCTCACCCCTGGCACCGCGCTCGCCCTCGTCGGCGGCGGCACGGCCGTCGTCCTGGTCCTCGGCGCCGTCCTGGTCTCGCTGCTCTTGGCGGTCGCCATCACCGGCGCCTCGGTCGCCGTCTGCGCGGTCGTCCTGCGCTCCCTACTCACGGCCGACGCCAAACGTCGCTGACCGGCCCCCGAGCGGCCTCGATACCGCCAAGCATCCGCCGCCCGGGAGCCGTCCCCACCGATCTCGCAACCGGAAGGAACCCCCAGCATGGCCCACCGGGCCTCACCCGCGACACAGAAGACGTCCACGTCCGCCCCGCCGCTCGACCCGATCACCCTCGGAGACATCCTCAGGGTGGCCTCGGCCTCGGACTACACCCGCTGGGAGGACCAGATCCGCCGCACCGGCGGCTGCTCCGACCCAATCCACCTCACCGGCTGGACCCTCCACAAGGACAAGACCACCGGCGAGACCCTGCACTACTACTCCACCGAGAACGAGCCGGGCGGACGTCTGCGCCTCGCCTGCGGCAACCGCCGTGCCTCGCGCTGCCCGTCCTGCGCCTGGACGTACGCGGGCGACACCTACCACCTGATCCGCGCCGGTCTCGCCGGAGACGACCGCCGAGACATCCCCGCCGCCGTCCGCGACCACCCCCGCGTCTTCGTCACCCTCACCGCCCCCTCGTTCGGCCCGGTCCACAACCGCCCCGACCACAGTGGCGCCTGCCGCTGCGGCACCGCGCACACCCCCGACTCCCCCGAGCTGGGCACCGCCCTCGACTCCGATACCTACGACTACGCGGGCGCCGTCCTCTTCAACAACCACGCCGGACAGCTCTGGCAGCGCTTCACCACCCGCCTGCGCCGCGAACTCGCCGCCCGCGCCTGCCTGCCCCGCCGCGAACTCGCCGACCACCTGCGCGTCTCGTACGGCAAGGTCGCCGAGTTCCAGAAGCGTGGCGCGCTGCACTTCCACGCCGTCGTGCGTCTCGACGGACCGGAGGGGCCCGGGACACCCCCGCCCGCCTGGGCCACAGTCGAACTCCTCTCGGACGCGGTACGCACCGCCGCAGCGCACTCGTACACGTCCGTGTCGGTCCCGGCCGCCGATGACCAACCGACTCGGACGTTCCGATGGGGAAGACAGCTCGACGTCCGACCGGTGAAGGCCTTCGGCGACGGCTCCGACATCACAGAACAGGCCGTCGCCTCGTACGTGGCCAAGTACGCGACCAAAGCCGCTGAGAACACGGGGACCCTGGACCGCCGTATCGGCGAGCTCGCCGAACTCGACCGCCACCGCGTCCCCGATCACACCCGCCGACTCATCACCGCCTGCCGCGACTTGGACGCCCTGTACCCGGACCGGCGCCTCTGGGCCTGGGCGCACATGCTCGGCTTCCGCGGGCACTTCTCGTCCAAGTCGCGCAGCTACTCGACTACCCTCGGCGCCCTCCGCCAGGAACGCGCCGACTTCCGCGCGGCACAGGAGGCTTCCGTCCTCGGCTTCGACGACCGCGAGCCGGACACCGTCCTCGTCCTGACCGACTGGCAGTACGCCGGCCACGGCCACACCCCGGGCGAGGCCGCCCTCGCCTCGACGATCGCCCATGACCTCCTGGCCAACCGCGAGACCGCCCGCGAAGCCTTGCGAGACCTGGCAGTGGAAGGAGCCGCGGCATGACCGTTCGCACGCTTCCCGAGCGGTACCTGACTCCGGCCGATGTCGCTGAGCTCCTGGGTGTTCCGGTCGAGACGCTGTACCAGTGGCGGCGCAAGCGCTCGGGTCCTCCGGCCTTCCGGGTCGGGAGGCATCTTCGGTACGACCCTGTGCGGCTCCGCCAGTGGGTCGACGGTCTGACCGAGGCGGCCGCCTGATGCCGGGTCATGTGCAGGATCGCTGGTACAAGACGGAACCGGGTCCGGACGGCAAGCCCGTCAAGGCCAAATCGGACCGATACGGCACCGGCTTCCGCTACCGGGCCCGGTATGTCGGGCCGGACGGCACCGAGAAGAGCCGCTCCTTTCCCGACCGGCAGAAGCGCAGGGCGGAGGAGTGGCTGGCCGAGACGGCCGCCGACATGTCCCGGGGGCAGTACATCGACCCCAAGGCGGCACAGACGACCTTCCAGCAGTATGCGGAGCGCTGGATCACCGGGCAGACGACCGACCTGAACACACGCATCGGAGCGGAGACCCGCCTTCGGCTGCATGCCTTCCCTCGTATCGGGTCGCGCCCGCTCGGGTCCTTCCGACCGCTCCACATCCGCGAGTTCGTGCGGGATCTGGAGAACGACTCGATAAGCAGCACGTACGCCCGCAACATCTACGCCAACGTCCGAGCGGTGCTGTCTGCCGCCGTGGACGACGGCCACCTTCCCCGAAACCCGTGCTCGGCGGCGTCGGTCCGACCGCCTGCCGTCTCCGCCACACGGGTCGTACCCTGGCTGCCGTCCCAGGTGCGTGCGGTCCGTGACGCCCTGCCCGAGCGCTACCAAGCCATGGTCGACGTGGGCAGCGGCTGCGGTCTCCGGCAGGGTGAGATCGTCGGCTTGGCCGAGGACACGATTCAGCTCGACAGCGACACGCTTCATGTCACCACTCAGGTCAAGCTGATCCGGGGCGTCGCGGTCTTCGCTCCGCCGAAGGGCAACAAGGAACGGGACGTGCCGCTGCCGTCCTCGGTGGCCTCCGCCTTACGGCAGCACATGACGAGTCACCCGCCCGTGGCGATCAAGCTGCCGTGGATCCGGCCGGACGGCCCGCTCACCGAGCGGCGGCTGATCTTCACCAACACGGCCGACGGAATCGTCTGGCGAAGCAACTTCAACGCCCTGGAGTGGAAGCCCGCGCTCGCGGCGGCCGGCCTCATCCCGACGCCCGGGCCCGGGGAGCCGTACGCCTCCGCCCGGCAGCACGGGATGCACGCCCTTCGCCACTTCTACGCCTCGGTCCTCCTGGACGCGGGCGAGAGCATCAAGGCCGTGAGCGAATACCTCGGGCACTCCGACCCGGCGATGACGCTGCGGGTGTACGCGCACCTGATGCCCAGCAGCCGCGAGCGAGCTCGGAGGGCCCTGGACGGGGTCTTCGGCACGGCCCAGGAACCCTGACGGCCCAGGGACGGCCCAGCGGGTACAAGACAGCCCCCTATTGGCGACATCGTCGCTGGTAGGGGGCTTCTTCGTACCCCGGGAACGTTCGTTCTCCGGGTGCAGGCATAACACCTTCAGTGTGGCAGATCATCTGCGGGTCCCCAGGCCAGAGCGGGGTGGGGGTGGTCACCCCTGGGCGGTCCCTGTCAGCTTCTGTCGACCTCGCACGGCCCAGGGACGACCCTGGGACGATCTTGGAGGGAGCCCCTGACCGGCCACGACCGGTGGCAGGGGACGAGTCGGGGGCGATCGCGGGGCATCAACACCCACGACCGCCCCCGCCTCCACCGACGATCAACGATTCATCGGAATCTCGTAGACGATCTCGCAGTGAGCGACGGGAACCACGATGTCCGCCGTCTCGACGGGCCGTCCGTCGTCGCTGTAGCACGTCCGCCGGATGTGCGTGACGAGCGCGGCCTTCTGAATACCGAGCAACGACGCCTCCTCGGCGGTCGCCGTCCGAGGCTCAGGCTGCTCCGCGGCATGGCTGATGGTCACACCGATCGCAGCCATGCGGTTCACGACACCGGCCCCGGCGTGCGGACCTCCCTCGGGGAGGACGACGAGAGTCCCCGAGGTGAGGTCGTACGGCTCCCAGCTCGTCGACAGCCGCACCGGCCTGCCGTTACATGTCCCGCCTCGCAGACAACATCGAGTCGGTCCAACTCGGCACGGCGACCGAACTCCTTGAGCAGGCTCCGAAAACCCTCGGCACTGAGAACACGGACCCGGATGAACTGCGACGACTGACGAGGCAATTGGCCGACGCCCTACGGGACGTACTCCGCATCGCCACCAGCCGCGGCCACCTACTGGCGGCCAGCGAACCGAACCACATCTGACGAAGGGCCGCGACCAGTCTCATCGCCGATCACGGCCCTTCCATCCCGCACAGAGCAACTTCAGGTCCGGCAGCAAGGGCCTGACCAGCAACCAGGTCGTCTCCGTCGGCCCCAGGACCGTCGGACTGACGGCTTTGTAAGGTAGGTCAACTCCCATGCGAGTGCCCGGCGTTGGAACTTGCACCAGACCCGTTGATGTCAGCCGTGGATGTCAGCCACCGCCGATCAGGCACGACTTCGGAGGCCGCTGCGACTTCCGGCGTGGTGCTGATCAAAGACGAACGATGCTCCTTCGCTCAGGCGTCAATCCACGAATGTGCGGCAGCTCGGCTGGCCCGTACGTTATCGCCTGAACCGTCCCGGGCAGCCGCGGAGCCATTGTCGACGTCAAATGGAGACGTCAGAGGTAACTGACGCGCCGTTCCCGAGAAGGAGCTCGAGCAGGGCAGCGTCGTGGGGGCGAAGCCAGTAGGACTCGGTGCCGAGATCCACAGCTACGGTGTACCCCATTCGGGCCTGCGTGCCATTCTGCTGCTGGCGCTCCCGACGTACAGCCACCGGGCCCTGAAGGTTGATCGGCTGGTCAGTACTTCCCTTCCCGCGCTTGCGCCAGGCCAGACAGACCTCGCCGTTCGAAGACTGGTGCAGGAGCACATGGCCGAGGGTCTGACTGCCGTCACGCAGGCCAAGCGAGAGCATGCTGAGACGCACTCCTTGCCGAAGCCTCGCGGCGTCGGCCTCGACCGTACGGGAGGCTCCCAGTCCGAGGCGGGCGGTCAGTTTTGCGGCCCAGCCACGGTACAGGGCACAGGTCGCTTGCGCCCCCTTCGGAGCCGTGAGGAAGGAAACCGGAAGTAGCGCCCAAATCAACGGCTGAAGAACAAAAAGGAAGATCACGAACCCCAGCAGACCGAGCGGCGCCCCTCCCAACATCAGGCCGCCGAAAAACAGGCCGAAGCCGACAGCAAACAGGATCAAGAGGTGTATCTGAGTACGGACGTTCACGGTTCCCACCAGTGTGCTTGCTGTTCCCATTAGGCGAACCGGCAGGCTACCCGATGATCAGAACTCGTTGACCATGGAGAACGCAGTGGTTCTCAGGCTGGCCTCGGGCGGGAGTGCGGACACACGCGGGCGTCGGCGCGATCTTTGGCCGAAGGCACGCCCGGAGTGGGGTCGAGCATGGCCAGGGAGCCGTACGCCAGCCGCGAATGCGGCTGGCTTCTGCCTGCCCGCAGCAAGATGTGATGACCTCGGCGCGACACGCGGCAAGGCCATCGCTTTCTGATCCATAGCTCTAGAGAGATCGGTCAACGGTGGCCGTACAGGTCACCTCGCGGTCTCCAGCGGGCACTGCTGGACGGGAAAGGGTGCTGTGGTTGCTGTACTTCGCTCCTGTACGCGAGCGTTCCGCTCTCCGATGTCGGCAGCCATCTCCTAGACGGCGAGCAGAGCGGCGAGAAGCAGAGCCGCCACCGCAGTGAAAAACCGCGACTTCTTCCAGCTCGGCCTTGAAGCCTGGCGGGTGAGCTCCCAGGCACACACGAGGCCGCCACCAAGGCCAAGTGCGCTCCTCAGCAGGAAAACGGTGGTCTGCATGGGAAGCCTCCAGGCGTGTTCCGAACAGACGGGAAGGCTATCCCTAGGGCCCGGGTGGCGGTTCTGCGGGGACCAGCCTCAGTTCGGAAGCTCTGGGGTTCGCCGCTGCACGTCGTACGGGGCCTCTCGGTGCCAGACGCGTCGCCACTCCCGGGCAAGAAGTGCGCCAACCGCGAGAAACAGGAGTGATCCAGGCCAAGTGATGTGGGGCATCTCTATGAATGTGGAGATTGGGGCGGCCACCCAACCACAAGACACCAAGGCGAGCACCACAAGGCGCCCTGCTCGCCCAGGAAACCTGGACACATCTGCCATGCCGTCGTCCTCCATGCCTTGCCCCTCGAACTGCGAGCGGCAGTGTACGCGCAGTCGGAGGAACGGCTTGGAGGTGTGGCCTCATCCATATCAGGTCGATCGTGGGGACCGTCGACGTCGGACAACCGGGCCTGCGCCTCGGCCGATCGTCCACCGCGGTCCGGCGTCGGTCGCCGCTGTTCGCACTTGTTGGTGTCGGCCGTTGGTGTCAGCCGTCGCACGCAATCTTGACGAGTGCGGCTTCTCTGTCCGGCGGTGCCCCAACCGGGGGTGCTGCGCCGTGCACGTCGCAGGCATCGATGCGCTCTTCGGCCACATCATCGGCAGGCTCTCCGTAGCGCAGCACGACGTGCGCCGGCCGAAACGGGATCGCGCGCAGGCCAGGTTCCATGACCCGGTACAGAGCTTCCGCATCAGGGCCGTAGGCGAAGATCACAACCTCGCCGCCACCGAACTCGGTGCCATCGACTTCGCCGACATCCGCGGCTTCTACCGCGACTCCCATCGCCCGCTCCGCTTCGAAGATCAGCGACCACTGGTCAGACTCACCAAGATCGTCACCGCCCAGATGGAACGGAGCGATCACTGCGTGTTCCGGAGGCATCTCCGGCAAGTGGAAGAGTTCGGCTTCCGGTCTCGGCTGAACGCTGGTGAGCCAGGCTGAGACGGAGACTGAGACGGTCCGTCCGGCGGTCGTTGTCAGTGGCCACGCCTAGCCTCCGACCATGAGCATGATCGGTGAGTACCTGCGTGTCACGGCGATTGAGCTTGATCGAGCAATCCGAGATCCCGACTGGGCTCTGGACTTCGTCGAGGAGGTCCAGGACGCCGAGGAGGAGACGGAACCTGCGCCGGCCGAGGCGCGCCACTTCAGTACGTACAAGACCTGGGACATGCTCCGCTTCCTGCTGGCGCGCGCAGAGTTTCCCGTGAACGTGATCCACGGTGAGGAGCCGTTCGCCGAGGATGAGGACTGGGGCTACGGGCCTCCCAGGTACTTGCGGCCTGAGCGGGTCCGGCTCGCGGCGGAATCTCTGCGGGCTGCCGACTATGACCAGCTCATCAGTGGTGTGGATCCCGCCGAACTGACCAGCGCCGAGGTGTACCCCCTCGGATGGAGCGAGCCCGGCGCACTGGAGTGGGGTCGTCACTGGTACGACGCCCTCACTCAGTTCTTGGAGGCCGCCGCCGGAGCGGACGATGCGGTGCTTGTCTGGTTGGACTGACAGGCAGGTACAGCGGTGCGACCTCAGCCTGGGAAGCTCGTGTGTTTTGGCCGCGTCTCGCTCGTTGACCTGCGGCCACATGTGTCCGTGCCGTAGACGGCCGTCGAGTGATGGCGCTGGCGTGTCCGGCTTCGTCTCCGCGAGGCAGTTGCGGCTGGCAGAGCACACAAACACGATGCCAGTCCTGGTGGATCTCTTCCCTGAGCGCGGACGCAAAACGCTTATCCGGACCCGAATCGCCGGCAAGAGTGACTTCGAGAACCACCCGCCCACGAGCTGGACCGCCGCCGCCCTGGGGCGGGATCGAACTCCCAAAGCGAGTGCCGCAGGTTCGAATCACGTACGAGGCGTGGGGCGTGCGATTGCCGGGTGCTGACTGACGCTGCTGGCCGTGGTCGTTGATGTCAGCCTTAGATGTCAGCGAAACAGCTGCGGTATAGGACAGACCTCCCATGGCCCGTCCGGCCTGTCGGCCCAGCGCCACCAGACATGTCGGTCGGCGCACTTCCACAGCGATCGACAGATCCGCCGGCCGTCGTCCTCCCGCGTGGAGAGCACGAGGCCACCGAACCGCATGGGCTTGCTGCACTCGGGGCAGACCGGAACGTCATCGCTCATACGACGTACCTTAGCGACGCGACCGCTTCGCCCCGAAGCAACTTGGGATGCTCGAAGTCCTCGGCCCGCTGGGCCAGTTACCTGCGCCGATGGCCCGTTGACGTCCACGGTTGTTCGCAGTTGCGCGTCGTGGTTGTCACGCAGTCGGACACTCGGTGAGCCTTACGCTTCGGGCCGTGGCGCACGCTCCCAGAGGCCGCGTAGCGCCTCGTACAGGTTGGCGCCGCAGGAGGCCCAACAGACGACGCTGCCATCCTCATGCAGACTGCCCATGTACCAGCCGTCGTCATCGACAGGCCTGACGAGACACAGGCAGCTGCCGAACCCGAGAACGATCTCTGATCGCGGCATCTCGTGCTCCTCGCCGACGCCGGCGGGAGGTGACGAGCCCCCGCCCTCCGACTCGTTCCGGAGGGCGGGGGCCCGGGGTGCGCATGCGATCAGTTGCTGTTCTTCATTCTGGAGCCGGTTCCTCCCGGCTCCTTCGGCGCCCAGTCGGGAGCATGAGTGGCGTCCTTGAAATCGGCCGACTTCATCAGGACCCGCCAGTCCTCCTTGCCCGCGTCGCCATCGAGGCGAACGGTGAACTCTGCGACCTGGCCGGTGTCATGGAAGTACAGGATCACGACTTGGCGCTCTGAGCCGTCGTCATAGAAATCGCCTGTCACATTGCGACGTGCGCCGGCACCGAAGCCCTTGATCCAGTTCTCGGCGGTTTTCCGAGCGTCCGTCTCGCTGCTGTCGCTGGTCGCCAGCTTGCGGAGTTCATCCGTTTTGCCGTCGGCGATGTCCCACACGAGCTTCTGCACCAGTAGCAGAGAGCCGGTGGAGGGGTAGCCGACCACGTGCAACGGCTCGTGGTCGGCGTACGCCTGCTCGTAGGACGCGCCCGGCCCTCCGGCATCAGCAGAGCCGCTGTCGAGGACAGCACATCCGGACGTCAGCAACACTGCTGTTGCCAGCCATCCGGCTGCCGTACGGCTCTGCTTCAACCTGCGCATCCCACATCCTTGCTGATTGCGGGTCTTGGGCCTGACGATCGTGACCTTCTCGATCGGGTTCGCGAATCGGTGCGGCTTCGGGACTCGCGATCAGGAGGATGGAGGGGCTGATGCGTGGGTTCCCGGTCGGCCGTGTGTTTCGCGCGGCATCCGATCCGGAGCACCTGGACGACGCCTCGGTAGCCGCAGGTGGGCTTGCTGCTCCGCAGCAGTTTCAAGGGCCCACTGGATCTGTTCGTTCGAGCGCTGCCGGTTGCGGTGAATTGCCTTGCGGAGATGCGGAACTCGGGCACTCCGACCCGGCGATGAGGCTGCGGGTGTACGCCCACCTGACGCCCAGCAGCAGCGAGCGCGCCCGCCGGGCCCTGGACGGCGTCTTCGGCACGGCCCAGGAGCCCTGACGGCCCGGGCGGTTCAGGAATGATCTTGGGCTCCGTCGTTCGGCCCATCAAGGGCGTCGGCCGCGGCGCCGAAAAGGACCAAGCGGAGTCGGCCCACCCTCGCCTTCCGGTACGCCTCCGTGCCCCAGGCCGCCCCGATGACGGCGGTCCCGTACCCCCGCCGACAGGCCCGGAGGAGATCCCGCATGCGCGTCTTCCTGCCCCCGACCGCCGTCACCGCCGCCGCGCTCCTGCTCGTCACGGTCACCGGCGCGGCTCCCGCCGCCGCAGACCGGAAGCCCGCCGGCACACCGCTGGTCAGGGTGTCCTACGGCGACCCGTACGCGAAGTGCACCGTCGGAGCGAGGTCGCCCGACAGCATCGTCTATCCGGGCACCGAGGTCGAGCCGTACCTGTCCGTCGATCCGCGCGACCCCAAGCGCGTGGTCACCGTGTTCCAGCAGGATCGCTGGAACGACGGCGGCGCGCGTGGCCTGGTGGCCGGCTGGGCCACGGACGGCCGCACCTTCCACCGGAGCACGCTGCCGTTCAGCCTGTGCGCTCCCGGCGGCGCGGACTACGAACGGGCCACCGACCCCTGGGTGAGCACCGGACCGGACGGCACGGTCTACGCCGGCGGGGAGGGCGTCGACTTCACGAAGAGCACCCGCACCGCCCTGCTGGCAGTCACGTCCCGCGACGGCGGCCGCACCTGGCAGCACCTCACCACCACGCACGTCGACGAGCAGCCGTTCTTCAACGACAAGCCCTCACTCACCGCCGACCCGATCCGCAAGGGCACCGCCTACCAGGTCTGGAACCGCCTCGACAACGACCCGCCCGGCCCCAGCTCCCTCGACGGGCCCGGCTACATCTCCCTCACCCGTGACGGCGGCCGCACCTGGAGCAAGGCCCGGCAGTTCGTCGACACCAGTGCCGTGCCCGACACCCAGACCATCGGTCATCAGATCGTCGTCGACCGGCGCACCGGCACCCTGTACGACTTCTTCGACCGGATCACCTACTCCGCCGATCTGAGCACCGTCGTCGAAGCCCGCTACGAGGTGGTCGCCTCGACCGACGCCGGAAGGACCTGGAGCGCCCCGGTCATCGTGGCCCGGGACACCTCCGTACCCGAGGTCGACCCGAACGACCCCGCCAAACTGCTGCGCGACGGGACCACCCTGCCGAGCCCGGCCGTCGACCCCAGGACGGGCACGCTGTACATGGCCTACGAGGGCTCGGACTTCTCCGGCGGAGCGTTCGACGCCGTCCAGCTCGTGCGGTCCACCGACGGCGGACGCACCTGGGGGACCCCGGAGCTGATCAGCCCCGAGGGCGTGCCGGCCTTCTCACCGTCGATCGCGGTCACCGAGCGGGGCACGGTCGCGCTCACCTACTACGACCTGCGCTTCCTCAAGCCCGGCAACACCACCACCCTGCCCACCGCCTACCAGCTGGCCACGCTGCGGCACGGAAACCCGAAGCTCCGGAGCGAACGACGGATCTCGCGGGTCTTCGACTGGCTCCAGGCGCCGTTCTCCGGAGGCTACTTCCTCGGCGACTACCAGGGCCTGGTGGCGACCGGCAAGGGCGTACGGGCGGTCCTCACCGAGACCCACTCCGGCGCACCGCGGAACCGTACCGACGTCTACACCGGCAGTTTCCGCACCCGCTGACCGGCGCGGACGCCTGCGACCGGCTGCCGCGGTACCGCTGATGCGGGCACTCTGCGCCGAATCTAGACTGGCGAAGCCGTAGAAAGCCCCACATTAGGGAGATATCCACCATGGCCAAGCGAGGGAACAAGCGACGCGCCCGTAAGAAGAAGAAGGCGAACCACGGCAAGCGTCCCAACGCCTGAGCCGTCCCCCGAGCACATCACCGAGGACCCCTGACCGAAGAGCCGACCCCGACGAGACCGGGGCCGGCTCTTCAGAGATGTGCGGACTCTTCCCAGGCGCGAGGGCGCTTCAGCGCCTCCCATTCGGGGCGCAGCAGGGAGAAGACGGCGAGGTCGTGGCGGCGGCCGCGGTGGAGGCAGGCGGAGCGGCTGACGCCCTCCTGGACGAAGCCGGACCTGGCGAGGACGGCGAGGGCCGGGGCGTTGTCGGTGTGGGTCTCCGCCGCGAGCCGGTAGAGCGGGAGTTCGCCGAACGCCAGGTCCACCAAGGCGTCGAGGGCGGCGACGGCATGGCCCTGACCACGATGCCCGGGGGCCAGCATCAGCTCGACCTCCGCCGTGCCGTCGCCGATGTCCTGGTTGCTGAGGACGGCGTGGCCGACCGGGGTGAGGTCGGGGAGCAGCACGAGGAAGTCGTCGCGGTCGTTGTCGTCACAGTCACGCTCGATGCGCTCGCGCGTCGCGGTGCGCGAGCGTGGCCAGATGCCCATCCCATGGGCGGCCACCGGGTCGGATCGCCAGCCGTGCAGCAGGTCGGCGTCGTCCACGTCGAGAGCCGCGAGGCCGACGGTTCCGGCGGGCCAGACGATGTGCCTGACCGTCCCGGCCCCGCGGTCCGCGTCGTCCTCGTGGTCCGCGTCGTACTCGTGGTCCGCGTCGTACTCGTCGGCCGCGTCGCCCATGGCCTTGTCGGCGGCCGCGGGCCCGGTGTTGTCGATCATGGGGGGATGCTAAGCGCGCCTTCGCGGCCGCACCACCAGGTTTCCGGGGGCGTCCGGTCCGCTCCGGACCCGTACACGGCAAAAACGTTCCACCCCTCCCGCGGCGCGGATCACGAGGAAGTGATCGCAGTTGCGGAAGGGGTGGTGACGAAGACGGACGGAAACGGCCGTCAGCCGGAGCCCACGAAGATCACGAGCAGCAGCCACACCACGGGAGCGGTGGGCAGCAGCGAGTCCAGCCGGTCCATGATGCCGCCGTGCCCCGGCAGCAGCGTGCCCATGTCCTTGATGCCGAGGTCCCGCTTGATCATGGACTCGCCGAGGTCGCCGAGCGTCGCGCTGGCGGCCACCGCGAGGCCGAGCAGGAGCCCCTGCCACCACGCGCCGTCGTCGATCAGGAACTGCATGCACAGCGCGCCCGCCACCATGGCGAACGACACCGCGCCCAGCAGCCCCTCGCGGGTCTTGCCGGGACTGATGCGCGGGGCCAGCTTGGTCTTGCCGAAGCGCCAGCCGACGGCGTACGCGCCCGTGTCGCTGACCACCGTCAGCAGCAGGAACGTCAGGACCCGCCACGGTCCGTCGTCGGCCGTCAGCATCATCGCCACGAAGGTGGCCAGGAACGGCACGTAGAAGGCGGCGAAGACACCCGCGGTGACGTCCTTGAGGTAGCCCTCCGGCGGTTCGGTCATCCGCCATACGAGTACGGCCAGCGACGTGAGGGCCATGGCGACCCAGGCGCCCTCCGCCCCGCTGACGTAGCCGGCGACGACCATCGCCGCGCCGCCGACCGCCAGCGGCACGAGAGGGGCCTTGATCTCCTTGCGCTCCTGGAGACGGCTGGTCAGCTCCCAGAGGCCGACGACCACGGCGACCGCCACGACGCCGACGAACACGGCCTTGACGACGAACAGCGAAGCGATGATCACCGCACCGAGCCCGACGCCGACGCCTATGGCCGCGCCCAGGTCACGGCCCGCGCTCTTCTTCTGCGGTGCGGGCGCCGGGTGAGAGGCGTCGGGCATGGGCTCCGGTTTCTGCGGCACCGCCGCAGGGGGCTGTGCCGACGGGATCTCGTCGCGGTACGGCTGGTGGCCGTACGTCTGGTCTGGGGAGGACTGGTCCCGGAAGGACTGATCCTGAAGGGACTGATCCTGGAAGGGGTGGTCCTGGAAGGACTGGTCTCGCAAGGGTTCGTCTCGGAACGGCTGGTCGTGGAACGGTCGGTCGTGGAACGGCCCGTCCCGGAACGGGGGGCCGCTCGACGAAGCGGCCCCCCGGTCGTCATCCTGGTCGCCGCCGTACGCGGGCGGGCCGGGCACGATGGGCATGGGGCGAGTGTGCTGCGCCTCAGGCGCATCGTACGCGGGACCCGCCGGGACAGCCCCCTGGGCAGGCCCCTGGTCGGACGGCCCCCAGTACCCGGCTCGGGGCGGTGCTCCCCAGGAAGAGTCGTTCATCAGACCTCGAGAAGCTCTGCTTCCTTGTGCTTCAGGAGCTCGTCCACCTGGGCGACGTACTTCGCGGTGGTGTCGTCGAGCTCCTTCTCCGCACGGCGGCCCTCGTCCTCGCCGACCTCGCCGTCCTTGACCATCTTGTCGATGGCGTCCTTGGCCTTGCGGCGCACGGAACGGATCGAGACCTTGGCGTCCTCGCCCTTGGTCTTGGCGACCTTGATGTAGTCCTTGCGGCGCTCCTCGGTCAGCTCGGGGAACACCACTCGGATGATGTTGCCGTCGTTGCTCGGGTTGACGCCCAGGTCGGAGTCGCGGATCGCCTGCTCGATGTTGCGCAGAGCGCTCTTGTCGAACGGGGTCACGACGGCCATGCGCGGCTCCGGCACGGAGAACGAGGCCAGCTGGTTGATCGGCGTCAGCGCGCCGTAGTAGTCGGCCACGATCTTGTTGAACATCGCCGGGTGCGCACGCCCGGTGCGGATCGCGGCGAAGTCCTCCTTGGCGACCACGACGGCCTTCTCCATCTTCTCCTCGGCCTCGAGGAGGGTCTCTTCGATCACCACTTGCTCCTGCGTGTCTTGAGTAGGCCCGGCTTCGGTTCCCTGCGGGGACCCGGCGGCCGGCTGCGTCGCGTCTTCTTCCTGCACGGTTCCCGACCGGCAGGACATTGTCCATCCCCCGGTCGGGGTCCGTCCCGTCCGTCCCCGGACGGGTGTCGTCCCCGTGGACGGGGTCGTGCTCCGGTCAGTTCCGGCTGCTCTGGTCACCCACGAGCGTGCCGATCTTCTCACCCTTGACGGCGCGCGCGATATTGCCCTCCGCCAGAAGCTCGAAGACCAGGATCGGAAGCTTGTTGTCGCGGCAGAGCGTGATGGCGGTGGCGTCGGCGACCTTGAGCTCGCGGGTGATGACCTCGCCGTAGCCGAGGGAGTCGAACTTGACGGCGTCAGGGTTCTTCTTCGGGTCGGAGTCGTAGACGCCGTCCACGCCGTTCTTGCCCATCAGCAGGGCCTCGGCGTCGATCTCCAGGGCGCGCTGTGCGGCCGTGGTGTCGGTGGAGAAGTACGGCATGCCCATACCGGCGCCGAAGATGACCACGCGGCCCTTCTCCAGGTGCCGCACGGCGCGCAGCGGGATGTACGGCTCGGCGACCTGGCCCATGGTGATGGCGGTCTGGACCCGGCTGTCGATGCCCTCCTTCTCCAGGAAGTCCTGGAGGGCGAGGCAGTTCATCACTGTGCCGAGCATGCCCATGTAGTCGGAGCGCGCGCGGTCCATGCCGCGCTGCTGGAGTTCGGCGCCACGGAAGAAGTTGCCGCCGCCGATGACGACCGCGATCTCCGCACCGTCACGGACGACGGCCGCGATCTCCCGGGCGATCTTGTGCACCACGTCGGGGTCCACACCCAGGCCCCCGCCACCGGCGAAAGCCTCTCCGGACAGCTTCAGCAGAAACCGGCCGCCTACTTTGCCGTCGTCGCTCTTCTGGGCCTTCGTGGTCATGGAGATCCGCCTCTTTCACGTGGTGCACATACGAAGAAGGCCATTGCCGGTGGGATGTGGTTCGCAACCCGTGCGCGGCAATGGCCTCCTCGTCAGATCTGCTGTCGTCCGTCACGCGCGTGCGTGACGACGCCGTACGCGGACGACTGCTTCGACCCTAGCGAAGTTCCACCAGGAGTCGCGCGCCGATCGCGATACGGACTCAGATGCCGACCTTGATGCGCGAGAAGCGCTTCAGGGTGACACCCGCCTCGTCCAGAACCTTCTGGACCGACTTCTTGTTGTCGAGCGCGTACGGCTGGCCGAGCAGCGTGGCGTCCTTGAAGAAGCCGTTCAGACGACCCTCGACGATCTTCGCGATCGCGGCCTCGGGCTTGCCCTCGGCGCGGGTGGTCTCCTCGGCGATACGACGCTCGGAGTCGACGACCTCGGCCGGGACGTCCTCCTGGGCGAGGTACTTCGGCGCGAAGGCGGCGATGTGCTGGGCGACACCGCGGGCGACCTCGGCGTTCGGCTTGTCCAGCTCGACGAGGACACCGATCTGCGGGGGCAGGTCGGGCATCGTGCGGTGCATGTACGACGCCACGTAGCCGTCGGTGAACTGCGCGAAGCGGTCCAGGACGATCTTCTCGCCGAGGTTGGCGTTGGCCTCGTCCACGAACGCCTGGACGGTCTTGCCGGGCTCGATCTCGGAGGCGAGCAGCGCCTCGATGTCGGCCGGGGAGGTCTTGGTGACGTGCTCGGCGATGGCCTTGGCCACGGCCTGGAACTTCTCGCCCTTGGCGACGAAGTCCGTCTCGCACTTCAGCTCGACGAGGACGCCGGCGGAGTTGTCGTCGGCGATGATCGAGACCACGGCGCCGTTCTCGGCGGAGCGGCCCTCGCGCTTGGCGACGCCCTTCTGGCCCTTGATACGGAGCGCCTCGACGGCCTTGTCGACGTTGCCCTCGGCCTCGTCCAGCGCCTTCTTGCAGTCCATCATGCCGGCGCCGGTGAGCTCGCGGAGCTTCTTGACGTCAGCGGCGGTGTAGTTCGCCATGATTCCTGGAATCTCTCTCGGAGTCTGAAGATCTACGGGCTGGACGGCGGGGGCTGTGCTGCCCCCGCCGTCCGGACCCGAAGGAGTGAGGGGGTCAGGCCTGCTCGGCGTCCGCGGCAGGGGCCTCAGCGGCGGGGGCCTCTTCGGCCGGAGCCTCGGCGGCAGCAGCCTCGGCGGCGGGGGCCTCGGCGGCGGGGGCCTCGGCCTCGTCGGCCTTCTTCTCGCCCTCGAGCAGGTCGCGCTCCCACGCGGCGAGCGGCTCGCCCGCGCCCTTCTCGCCCTTGTCGCCGGTGGCGACGCCGGAACGGGCGATGAGGCCCTCGGCGACGGCGTCGGCGATCACACGGGTGAGCAGGGTGACGGAGCGGATCGCGTCGTCGTTGCCCGGGATCTTGTAGTCGACCTCGTCGGGGTCGCAGTTGGTGTCGAGGATGGCGACGACCGGGATGTTGAGCTTCCGGGCCTCACCGACCGCGATGTGCTCCTTCTTGGTGTCCACGATCCAGACGGCGCTGGGCACCTTCTGCATCTCGCGGATACCGCCGAGGGTCTTCTCCAGCTTGGCCTTCTCGCGCGAGAGCACGAGAAGCTCCTTCTTGGTGAGACCGGAGGCCGCGACGTCCTCGAAGTCGATCTGCTCGAGCTCCTTGAGGCGCTGCAGACGCTTGTAGACGGTGGAGAAGTTGGTGAGCATGCCGCCCAGCCAGCGCTGGTTGACGTAGGGCATGCCGACGCGGGTGGCCTGCTCGGCGATGGCCTCCTGCGCCTGCTTCTTCGTGCCGACGAACATGACCGTGCCGCCGTGGGCGACGGTCTCCTTGACGAACTCGTAGGCGCGGTCGATGTACGACAGCGACTGGAGCAGGTCGATGATGTAGATGCCGTTGCGCTCGGTGAAGATGAAGCGCTTCATCTTCGGGTTCCAGCGACGGGTCTGGTGACCGAAGTGGACGCCGCTTTCCAGCAGCTCCCGCATCGTGACGACGGCCATGGCCGTTCTCCTTGAGTTTCTCGGTTGCCGCGGATACCGGACGGCATCCGCGCCTGACGCCCGCGGTGCGCCGTGCCGCAAAGGACCGAGGGGCGCTGACAGGGACCGTTGCCGGCCGCCCTGTCGGGGCGTGCGAAGTCGACCCGGTGACCCGGATCGCCAGAAGAAGTGTACGGGACCGGGGAGGTGACGGGTGACGCCGCTGTCCACAACCGGCGAGTAGCCCACAGATGCCGGTCATGTCCGGATGTTCCGCGGGACGGTTCCCGTATGCCTCTGACATCCCGGACTCGTACGAAACGACGATCGCGCCTGTCGCTCCTGCCCCCGGCCGCCCTGCCGTCACTGGCCCTGGCGGCCCTGCCCGCGCTGGCCCTGTCAGCCCTGACCCTGGCGGCCCCGGCCCTGCCCGCTCCGGCCCTGGCGGCCTCGCCGTCGGCTGCTCGGGCGAGCGGCGCGGACCTGCCGGCGACGGCTCGCGCAGGCACCGCGGTCCCACCGGTGCCCGCCCGGACCGGCGCCCCGCCCGGATCCTCGGAGCCGGTGCCCGCCCTCGCGCGGGCCTGGCCGGTGGGGTCGCGTCCCCGGGTCCTGCGCGGCTGGGAGCCACCGCCCACGGACTACGGTCCCGGTCACCGCGGTGTCGACCTGGCGGCCGAGCCGGGAGAGCCGGTCAGGACGGTGGCCGCGGGCCGGGTCTCCTTCGCGGGCCGCGTGGCCGGCCGGGGTGTCGTCGCGGTGGAGCTGACGGGCACGGGCGAGCCGCCCCTGCGCACAACCTACGAGCCGGTACGGCCGTCCGTGGCGAAGGGCGATGTGCTCAAGGCCGCGGACCAGGTCGGCACGGTGGAGGCAACCGGCGGACACTGCCCGGTCGGCTGCGTGCACTGGGGCCTGCTCAGGGGGCGGACCTACCTGGATCCCCTGTCCCTGCTGCCGCCCCGGCTGCTGCGCCGGGGCCCGTCGAGACTGCTGCCGGTGCTGGGCGTTCCGCTGCCCCGCTGACCGCCTCGCCCTGCCGTACCCAGCCCCGACCTGCGCGCCCCGAGGCACCCGCGCGGCCCGGACGGATGCGCGGATGTGGGCAGGCGGGCACGGGGAGAGCGCCGGCGGGCAGCGGTACGCCGTCCGCCGCACTCCCGGCGGGCTCAGCCCCGGACGCCTCGCAGCACCATGCCGACCGCCGCTTCGGTGATCGCCGAAGGATCCTCCGCGGCGCCGAGCTCGATCCGCCGCACCGCCGCGTCGACCAGTCCCTGGAGCAGCATCGCCGCCAGCCTCGGCTGGGCGTGTCCCATCTCGCCCAGCGCCTCGACGATCATCGCCACGAGCCCGCCGTGCGCGGCCCGGATCTTCTCCCGGGCGCCCGCGTCGAGCTCGCTCGCGGAGATCGCCACCACGGCCCGGTGGCGGCGGTCGCCGACCAGCGCGAGCTGCCGGCGCACATACGCCTCGACCTTGGCCTCCGGGGTGGCCGCCGCGGCCATCGCCGCCGACACCTCCGCCGCCCAGACCGGGAAGTCGACCTCGCACAGCTCCTCGACCACGGCGGCCCGGGAGCGGAAGTACTCGTACACGGAAGAACGCGCGAGCCCCGTCCGCTCGGCGAGGGCCGGGAAGGTCAGCGCTTCCGTCCCGCCCTCGGACAGCAGGGACCGTGCGGCGTCCAGCAGGGCGGCTCGCTGCATCGACCGGTGCTCGGCCACAGAGGCCGCTCGAATCCTTGGCACGTCAACCACTTTACGGACGTACCACCGTCGGCGGGAGCGACTCCCCCCGACGCGTCCCGCGGCATCCCGCCGCGGCCCGTCGTGCCCCGCCTCGGCCGGGTCAGCGTCCGAAGCTCGCCAGCTTGGCGCGCAGCTGGAGCACGGACTTGGTGTGGATCTGACTGACCCGGCTCTCGGTCACCCCGAGCACGTTGCCGATCTCGGCGAGGGTGAGGCCCTCGTAGTAGTACAGCGTGACGACGGTCTTCTCCCGGTCGGGCAGGGTGTTGATCGCCCGTGCCAGGAACCGCCGCAGCTCGCGGTCCTCGGCCACCTCCACGGGGTCGTCGGCGGCGGTGTCCTCCAGGGTGTCCATGAGGCTCAGCCGGTCGCCGCCCTCCCCGCCGACATGCAGCAGCTCCTCCAGGGCCACCACGTTGGCCAGCGACAGCTGCCCGAAGACCGCGTGCAGTTCGTCCACCGCGATGCCCAGTTCGGCGGCCACCTCGGTCTCCGTCGGTGTGCGGCGCAGCCGGGCCTCCAGGGTGGCGTAGGCCCGTTCCACGTTGCGCGCCTTCTGCCGTACCGACCGCGGGATCCAGTCCAGCGCCCGCAGCTCGTCGATCATCGCGCCCCGGATCCGCGTGATCGCGTACGTCTCGAACTTGATCTCGCGGTCGACGTCGAACTTCTCGATCGCGTCGATCAGTCCGAACACTCCCGACGACACGAAGTCCGCCTGCTCGACGTTGGGCGGGAGTCCGACGCTCACCCGTCCCGCCACGTACTTGACCAGCGGCGAGTAGTGCAGGATCAGCTGCTCGCGCAGCCGCTCGTCCCCCGTCGTCTTGTAGGACCGCCACAGCTCGTCGAGTGTCGAGGGAGCCGGCGGCCGCACGCTGCCACCGTCGCGGGCGGCTGGGGGGATCGCCGCCCGGTCGGACCCGGAGGTGTGCTGGGGCATTCGTCGCCTTGTGCCGTTCTGCCGTGGAGGAGGTGAACCAGGGGGGACTGGGTGGAAGGTCGGGCTGGTACGAGTTGGTGGTCCGTGTCCGGATCCTTGTGAGCGTAGCGTGACTGGGGAGTCGCGGTGAGCGAAGAACGGGGCCGACGCCGTGCGCAGATACGTTCTTCTCGACGCTCCACCGAGGCGCGCCGGTCGCCCCGGCGGACTGCCGGAAAGCATCAACTGCGTGAATTCCCAAGGGCTTAGGGCATCCCCCGGACGGACGAACCCGCCGGTCAGTGCGGACCGTGACCGGCCCCGGGGGAGATCATCGACTCGCGTGTCAACTTCCAGCCGTCGCCGTGTCGTTCGACATAACCGAGTGCGCGCAGTTCGTACAGTCTCGCGATCGCGTCGTCCTCGGCCGTCTGCGCGCCGCGCGCGATCTCGCCCACGGCCGCGTCCCGGTGTGCGGGCAGCGCGGCCAGTACCCGTCGGGCGGCAGGCTCCAGCAGGTCGCGCGGGAGCACCGGCCCGCGCCGGACCGGCGCCAGCTCCCCCATCTCGCCCACCTGTTCGACGATCTCCGCCGCGTCCGTGACCAGGACGGCGCCGCCGCGCAGCAGTTCGTGCGCCCCGGCCGAGAGGCCGCTGGTGGCCGGCCCCGGTACCGCCATGGTGTGCCGGCCCAGCCGCTGCGCCGCCCGCGCCGTGACCAGCGAGCCGCTGCGGCAGGCGGCCTCGACGACCACGGTTCCCCTGGTCAGCGCGGCGATCACCCGGTTGCGCACGATGAACCGGCTCGGTGTCGGGTGATCGCCGGGCGGCAACTCCCCGACGACCAGACCCTGTTCCGCGATCCTGGTGAGCAACGCGGTGTGTCCGCGCGGATAGGGCCGGTCGACACCGCAGGCGAGGACGGCGACGGTGGCTCCGCCGGCGCCGAGGACTCCCCGGTGGGCGGCGCCGTCGATGCCGTAGGCGCCGCCGGAGACCACCACCCAGCCGCGCTCGGCCAGTCCGGCGGCGAGGTCGGCCGCCATGTGGGCGCCGTACTGGGTGCAGGCGCGTGCGCCGACCAGGGCGACCGAGCGCAGTGCCCATATCCGCAGGCTGGGGCGGCCGCGCAGCCACAGCCCCAGCGGACGGGCGTCGCCGAGGTCGTCGAGCGGGCCGGGCCACTCCCCCGCGCCGGGCACCACGAACCGCACCCCGGCCGCCCGGGCGACGGCCAGGTCCCGCGCGGGCTCGGCCCGCTCGGCCCGCGCCCGCAGCCCCGTCCACCGCTGCGCGCTCACCCCGGGCAGCGGCGGACCGTCCCGCAGCCGCCGCGCCACCTCCCGCACCCCGTGCTCGCGCACCCACCTTCCGCCGATCTCGTCGCCGGGTTCGACGACCCGCGTGAGCAGGACCCGGGCGAGCAGGTCGGCGTCGGTACCGTCCGCCGTGCCGGGGACCGCTCCGTCCGGGGCCGCGGCGCCGCTCATGTCAGGGCTCCGATGGCCATCGGCACACCGCGCGGCACGCCCGTGCGCAGTTGTACGGCGAGCGCGACGTCCGTCGCGTCGGGCCGGTCATGGCCGACGAGGTCCGCGACGGTCCAGGCGACGCGCAGGACCCGGTCGAGCCCGCGCGCCGTGAGCACGCCGCGTTCCAGGTTGCGTTCGGCCTCGTCCATCGCTCCGGCCACGGCGTGGAAGCGGGAGCGCAGTTCCCGTCCCGGCACCTCGCCGTTGGTCCGCCAGGGGCTGCCCGCGTATCTGGCGGCAGCCCGCTCGCGCGCCGCCCGGACCCGGTCGGCGACGGTCGCCGTGGACTCGCCCGCCGCACCGCGCCGCGCGAGTTCGGCCCGGCCCACCGGTTCGACCTCGACGCGCAGGTCGACCCGGTCGAGCAGCGGACCGGAGAGTTTGGCCTGGTAGCGCCGGACGGCCGAGGGAGGGCACTCGCACAGCGTGTCCCGCAGCGAGAAGCGTCCGCAGGGACAGGGGTTGGCCGCGAGGACCATCAGGAATCTTGCCGGGAACCGCAGCACCCCCGCACTGCGGGCGATGACGACATGGCCCGACTCCAGGGGCTGGCGCAGGGCGTCGAGGGCCCGGCTGCTGAACTCGGGACTCTCGTCGAGGAAGAGCACGCCGCGATGGGCGAGCGAGACCGCGCCGGGCCGGGCGATGCCGGCGCCTCCGCCGACGAGGGCCTGCATGGTGGCCGAGTGGTGCGGCGCGCAGTAGGGCGGGACGTCGATCAGGGGTTTGCCCGGGGGCAGCAGTCCGGCCACCGAGTGGACGGCCGTGACCTCCAGCGACTCCTGCCGCACCAGCCGGGGCAGCACCGCGGGCAGCCGCTCCGCGAGCATGGTCTTGCCCGCGCCGGGCGGGCCCTCGAGAAAGAGATGGTGTCCGCCCGCGGCGGCCACCTCCACCGCGGTGCGGGCGGAGATCTGGCCCACCACGTCGGCGAGGTCGCACCCCTGGCCGTACACGGCGTGCAGGCCGTGCATCCCGGTGGCCGCTCCCGCTCCGGGCATGCGCAGGCCGGCCAGGAGCGGGCCCGGGCGTCCCGGTTCGTCGGGGTCCTCGTCGGGGACCGGTTCGTCGGTCAGGACGGCGATCAGCTGCCGCAGGCTGCGCACACCGAGCACCGAGACACCGGGGACCAGGGAGGCCTCCGCGGCAGCGGACTCCGGCACGACCACCTGCACGAACCCGGCGTCCGCCGCGGCGAGCACGGCCGGCAGGACGCCCCGCACGGGCCGGACCCGACCGTCCAGGCCCAGCTCGCCGATCATCACGACGTCCGCGAGCGCGCGCGGGTCGATGCGTTCGGCGGCCCCCAGTACCGCACAGGCGACGGCGAGGTCGAACCCCGAGCCCGCCTTCGGTACGGACGCCGGGCTCAGCCCGACCGTGAGTTTCTTCTGCGGCCACTCGCCGCCCGAGTTCACCACCGCCGCCCGGACCCGGTCGCGGCTCTCCGTCAGGCTCTTGTCCGGCAGTCCGACCAGGGTGAAGGCCGCGATGCCGGGTTCCAGGTCGGCCTGCACCTCCACGACCACGCCCTCGACGCCCACCAGCGCCACCGAGCACGTACGCGCGAAGCCCATGTCAGGCCACCCCCCGCAGATGCTCGGCCACGGGTGCGCCGCGGCGCGGCAGCAGCACGGCGACCAGGTCGATGCGGACCCCGCCGGGCGGCGCTCCCCCGTGCTCCTGCGTCCACCGCTGGGCCAGCGCGCGCAGGCGGTGCGCCTTCGCCGGGGTGACCGCCTCCGCGGGGTGCTGGAAGGGGCCTGCCCTGCGGGTCTTGACCTCGCAGATCACCAGGACGTCGCCGTCCCTGGCGACGATGTCGATCTCGCCGGTCCTGCCGCAGCGCCAGTTGCGCTCCAGGACGGTCAGTCCGGCTTCCGTCAGCCGCCGCGCGGCCAGCCCCTCGCCGTACCTGCCGAGTGCGTTGCGTGCCTGCTGTGTGCTCATGTCGGCACCACCTCCGGCACCCACGGTCACGCGTCCGCCCCAACGAAGTGGATCTTCGTTGACTACTCGGCGGTTGTGGATATCCGCGTCACCCCCGCGGGGGACCGTCAGCCGCCCGGCAGCTCCAGGTCGCTCTTGTTCAGCTCCTCGATGTTCACGTCCTTGAATGTCAGCACGCGGACCTGCTTCACGAACCGGGCCGGCCGGTACATGTCCCAGACCCAGGCGTCCGCCATGGACACCTCAAAGAACACCTCACCCTGGACCGAGTGCACCTGCATCTCGTAGTCGTTGGTCAGGTAGAAACGCCGCTCGGTCTCGATCACGTATTTGAACAGACCGACGACATCGCGGTACTCCCGGTAGAGCTTCAGCTCCATCTCGGTCTCGTACTTCTCGAGGTCCTCGGCGCTCATGGCATGTTCCCCTTCAGCCGTGCGATCCCACCATTGTGCGCCAGCGCCGGGTGCACCTAGACGATTTCTGTGTCAAGGATCTCGGGTCCGGCCGGGGGACCCTCGTCGAGCACCCTGCGCAGCAACTCGGCAAGCCTGGTCGGATACACCGTCTCATGCGCCTGGCTCAGTTCCTCACACGTCCACCAGCGCGCTCCGGCCACACTGCGCCGTTCCAGCTCGGTGAGCGCCAGCGCCCGCGTCGCCGTCTGGGCGGTACGGGCCAGGTAGTACCACTCGTCCTGGTCCCAGCGGCGGCCGGCGAACGGGAAGGAACACCGGCGCCGCCACAGCACCGGACCGAGCTCGACCTCGGTGATGCCCGTCTCCTCCGCGAGTTCCCGCAGCGCCGCCTGCTCCCGGGTCTCGTCGCCCTCCAGACCGCCGCCGGGCGTGAACCACCAGTCGTCGGCCGGATCGTCCGGCTCGTGGCCGTGCAGCAGCAGGATGCGGTCCGCGGGATCGAGCAGCACGACCCGGGCCACCCGTCGCGGTCCGTCGCCGGGGCCCTCCGGGTCAGCGGGCACCGGCGGGTTCCTTCCGGGAGCGCCCGCGGCGGCCCAGCAGCTTGGCCACGGGCCCGTAGGCGCCTCCGGCCAGGACCAGCACGCCGCCGACGACGATCATGAGCCCGATGGTGCGCAGCGGCCCCGGCTCGGAGAGGGCGCCGAGCGTCTCGAAGCCCGTGGGGCGCTTCAGCATGCCCCGCATGGGCCAGATGACGGCGTCGACACGGGCGCTCACCGCGTTGCTCGCCACGGTGCCGCGGGCGGCGTCCGCGAGGTGCGCGGTGGAGTCCAGCGAGCCCTGCCGCTCGTCACCGAGGAGGAAGAGGCGCCCCGCAGGGACCGTCACGGTCGGGAAGCCCTTGATCTCGGCCAGGCTGCCCTTGGGCAGATACGGTTCCTCGATCTGCTTGCCGTTGACCGTCAGCTTGCCGTTCGTACAGCAGGCGACCGTGTCCCCGCCGACCGCGACCACCCGCTTGACCACGGCGGAGTTGTCGATCCAGGTGCTGTCGCGGAAGACCACGACATCGCCCCGGCGCACCTCCCCGGCGTCGACGCGCTGCGCCAGCACCCGGTCGCCGGCGGAGATGGTGGGGGTCATCGAACTCGTGGGGACGGTGTACGGCCGGTAGGTCAGCGCCACCCAGGCGAATCCGGCCAGGAACAGCACGAGGCCCAGCGCGACGGCCAGGCCGGACAGTCGCTGTCCGGTCCGGCTGCCCACCGGGCCCGTGCTGGTGCCGCCGCCGCTGCGCGGGGCCGTACGTGTAGTGCTCTCGCCACCCATGGACCCGCACCCTACCCGGCGGTACCGAACCGGGGCAGCCCCTCTCCTGTCACCGGAGTCACAAGCTCCACCGCGTCTTCGCGGGGCGGGCCGGGAGCGGACGCGTCCCTGTCTTGCTCAGCGGGCCTCGGACGCCGCCTTCAGGCTGCGCCGACGCCGCCACACCGCGACCGGCACCACACCGGCCAGGGCGACGCCCTGCGGGGCGACCGTCAGGGCCGCGGAGGCCGTGGTCTGGTCGTTGATGCCGGGCTGGTCGAAGGTGTCCGGGATCGGCAGCGTGCCCCAGCGGGTGATCGGCCAGGCCTTGACGATGGCGCGGCCGACGACCTTGTCCACGGGGACCATGCCGTGGTTCTTGTCGCTCTGGTTGTAGCGCGAGTCGCGGGAGTTCTGCCGGTGGTCGCCCATGACCCAGAGGTAGCCCTCGGGCACCTTCACCTTGAACTGACCGCCCACGTCGTCGACCGTGCACGGGGTGTTGCCGGGGTAGACGAACGACGCGTCGTCGAGCGGCTTGCCGTTGACCAGCAGCGGGCCCGTGCCCTTGCACTCGACCGTGTCGCCGCCGACGCCGATGACCCGCTTGATCAGGTCCTTCTCCTCCGCCGAGGGCATCAGGCCGATCCAGCTGAGGACGGTCTGCAGGGCGTTCGGGTTGGCCGTGGGCTCGCCCGCCAGCCAGTCGTCGGGGTCGTGGAAGACGACGACCTCGCCGCGCTCGGGCTTCGAGCCGAACCAGGGGGTCAGCTTGTCGACCAGGACGCGGTCACCCTGCTGGAGGGTGTCCTGCATCGAGTCGGAGGGGATGGAGAACGCCTGCACCAGGAACGTCTTGATCAGCAGGGCGAGGACCAGAGCGATGCCGATCAGGATCGGCAGCTCCTTCCAGAAGGAGCGCTGCTTGCGCTGCGCGGGCGCAGAGCCGCCCGATCCGCGGCCCTCGGTCTGGTCCAGCTCGTCCATCATCATGCCGTCCTCGGCCGTTCCGGCGTCATTCCCGGAGGTCACGGCGCTGTCCGCGGCCGGGACATCGGCTCCCGCAGGACGCCCACGATGCTCCTCGCCGTCGTGTCCGGACCGTGCGCCAACCGCCACATCCCCCACGCCAACTCCTTACTCCGTGCCGCCGCCTGTCCCGTATGCGGTACAGGCCCACCACTCCCATAACGAGCGGGAGTTCCGCAGGGCTCGGGAGTTGGATCGATCCGTTCGGACCTTCTGAGGCAACCCTATGCGACAGCCGGGGAGCAGCAGTCGTCCCGGACCCCGAGTCGGACACGGAAGAGAAGGTTTGTGGCTCCTTGAGCCGGTTCCAGTGACCGAGCGGCCAGGCGATCACCATGGCGCGGCCCACCACCTCGTCCTCTGAGACCGTGCCGCCGTAGTCGGTGTTCTGGTGGTAGCGGGAGTCCGCGGAGTTGCCCCGGTGATCGCCCATCACCCACAGCCGCCCGGTGGGGACGGTGATGTCGAACTTGACGTCCGACGGGTTGTTCCCCGGATACAGGTAGTCCGACTCGCTGAGGGGGACGCCGTTGACGGTGAGCCGCCCCTGCGCGTCGCAGCACTTGACATGGTCCCCGCCGACTCCGACGACCCGCTTGATGAGGTCCTTCTCGTTGTCGGACGGAAGCAGGCCGATGAAGGTGAGTCCCTCCTTGACCTGCTTGACGACCACCGGGTCGTCCTTCTTCACGGTGGTCTGCTCGTCCTTGAGCCAGCCGCCGGGATCCTTGAAGACGACGACGTCACCACGCTGCGGCTTGGAACCGAACCACGGGGTGAACTTGTCGACCAGCACCCGGTCGCCGATGCGGATCGTCTGCTCCATGGAGCCCGAGGGGATCACGAACGCCTGGACGAGGAACGTCTTCAGCACCAGCGCGATGAGGACCGCGACACCGACGAGGAGGGGTATCTCCCTGACCGCGCCGCGTCTGCGTTTCCGCTTGACCTTGCGCTGGAGCTTGCGCCGCTCGGCCCTGCTCCGGCCCGCGGACGCGCCGCCGCCGGCTGCGCGCCGGGCGCCGGTGGGCAGGAGGTTGTCGACGGCGGAGCCCTGGACGCCGCGCGGTCGGCCGCGGTTACCCATGCGTGCCCTCCGCCGCGGGCACGCGCGCGTAGCCGCCGGGACGCTCCAGGCGGGTGAGGTGGCCGGCCGGCCAGACGATCCAGTCGGCCCGGCCGATCACGGCGCCCACGGGGATCATGCCGCCGCCCGGTGAGCCCAGGTGGTCGCGGGAGTCGCTGGAGTCGCTGCGGTGGTCACCCAGGACGAAGAGCGTGCCCTCGGGCACGTCCACGTCGAAGGACACCGAGGACGGGCTGTCGCCGGGATACAGGAACGTCGACTCGTCGACCGACCTGCCGTTCACCTCGATCCTCCCCTCCTTGTCGCAGCAGAGCACGTGATCTCCCCCCACACCCACAACGCGTTTGATGTAGTCGGCGTGCCCGAAGTAACCGGTGCCGTCGAAGACGACGACGTCACCGCGCTGCGGCGGGGCACCGAAACGGTACGCCAACTTATCTACGAGAACGCGGTCCCCGATCCTCAATCCGTTCTCCATGGATCCGCTCGGAATCTGGAACGGTTGCACCACAAACGTGTTGAGGAGCAGCAAAAACACCAGGCCGAGCAGCACGCCCAGGGAGAGACGTCCGCCCGGCAGCCACTCGGCGATCCACGACACCAACGCAGAACGCGACCGTTCCTCCGGCCCCTGTGTGTCCGGGATCTCTTCGGATCCGGAAGGGCGGGAGGAGCGGTCGCGCTCGGTCGGCTGTGCTTCGGTGTCCATCGGAGCCAGATGTTATCCGGCTCCGCCGTGAACCCCGACGCGCGATCAGTTGTCGCGCTTCTCCTTGATCTTCGCGGCCTTGCCGCGCAGCTCACGGAGGTAGTACAGCTTCGCGCGACGCACGTCACCGCGGGTGACGAGCTCGATCTTCTCGACGATCGGGGTGTGCACCGGGAAGGTGCGCTCGACGCCGACGGAGAACGAGACCTTGCGGACCGTGAAGGTCTCGCGGACACCGGCGCCCTGGCGACGGATCACCACGCCCTTGAACTGCTGCACACGGGAGCGGTTGCCCTCGATGACGCGGACGTGGACGTTGACGGTGTCACCCGGGCGGAAGGCCGGGAGGTCGCTGCGCAGCGACGCGGCGTCGACGGAGTCGAGCAGGTGAGACATTTTGTCTGCTTTCTTCGGTGATGCCACAGGTCATCAACGGAAGCTAGGTGTTCTGGATGAATGCCGTGCGGGTCGGAACGGGCGTCGTGTCCCCCTGTGGCAGGGGCGCACGCCGGACGGCGCACAACAGCGACCTATTCTTCCATGCTCCCGGTGCGCTGCCAAAATCGGCCGTACGGCTCGCCTGCCGGATCCGGTGCCCAGCCCAGGATGGAGAGCATCTCGCGGTCCTTCTTGTCGAAGGCGGCGGGGTCGCAGCGCTCGATCAGGTCGGGCCGGTGGGCCGTGGTGCGCTTCAGCGCCTCGTCCCGGCGCCAGCGGGCGATCTTCCCGTGGTGCCCGCTGAGCAGCACCTCCGGGATCTCCCGGCCGCGCCACTCGGGCGGCTTGGTGTAGACGGGCCCCTCCAGGAGGTTGGCCATGGCGCCGGGCGCGAAGGAGTCGTCCCGGTGGGACTCGGCGTTGCCGAGCACCCCGGGCAGCAGCCGCGCGACGGCCTCCGTGATGACCAGGACGGCCGCTTCGCCGCCGGCCAGGACGTAGTCGCCGATGGACACCTCCTG
Organism: Streptomyces sp. NPDC002265; assembly: GCF_040296125.1. Taxonomy (NCBI): domain Bacteria; kingdom Bacillati; phylum Actinomycetota; class Actinomycetes; order Kitasatosporales; family Streptomycetaceae; genus Streptomyces; species Streptomyces sp. NPDC002265. Next base: position 35,512 of record NZ_JBEOWS010000045.1, read on the forward strand.
GACCTGGATCCGGGTGGCGTACTCGTCGACGACGCGGCGGTCGATGCCCTCGTAGCGGGCCGGTGTGAAGATCAGCCAGGGGCGCTCGGCGAGCTCGACGGCGAGTTCCTGGGTGAAGGGGCGCCCGCTGGGCGTGGGGACGATCAGCGTGGGCGCGTGGGCGCCCGACTCGTAGCCGTCGGCGAGGGCCGTGTCGAGGGCGTCGGCCCAGGGGCCGGTCTTCATGACCATGCCGGGGCCGCCGCCGTAGGGGGTGTCGTCGACGGTGTTGTGCCGGTCGTAGGTGTGGGCGCGCAGATCGTGCACGTGCACCTTGAGCTGTCCACGCGCGCGTGCCTTGCCGACGAGCGAGACGTTCAGCGGTTCGAGGTACTCGGGGAAGATCGTGACGACGTCGAGCCTCATGCGCCGTCGTCCTCGGCCGCGTCGCGGGCGGAGGCGATCTCCGCCCGGTCGTCGATCAGGCCGGGCGGCGGGTCGATGACGGCCCGCTGCTCCTCCAGGTCAATCTCGGTGACGATCTCCTCGACGAAGGGGATGAGGACCTCGCTGCCGTCGGGGCGCTCGACGATGAACAGGTCCTGCGAGGGCAGGTGCGAGATCTCGGCGATCCGGCCGATCACGGTGCCGTCCGCCGTCACCACGTCCAGGTCCATCAGCTGGTGGTCGTAGTACTCGTCCTCGTCCTCGGGCGACTCGTCGGGGTCGACGTCGGCGATCAGGAGGATGTTGCGAAGGGCCTCGGCGGCGTTCCGGTCGCGTACGCCGGCGAAGCGCAGCAGGAGGCGGCCGCTGTGGACGCGGCCTGTCTCGATGGTCAGCGGGCCGGCCGAGGCCGGGTCGGTGGCCAGGACGGCGCCGGGCGCGAGCCGCAGTTCCGGCTCGTCGGTTCGTACCTCGACGGTGACCTCGCCCTTGATGCCGTGGGCGCGGCCGATCCGTGCGACTACCAGCTGCACTGTGCTTGCTCTCCTGTCATACGACTCATCCCCTACGACTCGGCCGACGGGTACCACGGGCCGTGCGACGTCGGCCGGTACGACATCGGGCCGGGGACGGCCCAGTGGCCCTCCCCGGCCCGAGCCGGTGCTGCGAATGCGTCAGCGGACTTGGTCCACGTCGACGAGGTCGACGCGGACACCACGGCCGCCGATGGCGCCCACGACGGTGCGCAGAGCGCGCGCGGTGCGGCCGTTGCGGCCGATCACCTTGCCGAGATCGTCGGGGTGGACCCGGACCTCGAGAACGCGTCCGCGACGCAGGTTGCGCGAGGCGACCTGCACTTCGTCGGGGTTGTCGACGATGCCCTTCACGAGGTGCTCGAGAGCCTCCTCGAGCATGCTCAGGCCTCGGTCGACGCGGACTCGGCCGCGGCCTCGTCCTTCTTCTCAGCCTTCTTCTTCTGGGTGATGGCCTCACCCTTGCCCTCGTCGTCGCCACCGAGGGCGTCGAACGACGGACGCACGGCCTTCGGAGCGGCAACGAGCAGCGGAGCCGGGGCGGGCTCGCCCTTGAACTTCTGCCAGTCGCCGGTCTTCTTCAGGATGGCGAGCACGGGCTCGGTCGGCTGGGCGCCGACACCGAGCCAGTACGCGACGCGGTCGGCGTCGACCTCGATGATCGAGGGGTTGTACGTCGGCTGGTACTTGCCGATCTCCTCGATGGCCCGGCCGTCACGGCGGGTACGGGAGTCGGCGACGACGATGCGGTAGTGAGGCGAACGGATCTTGCCCAGACGCTTCAGCTTGATCTTGACTGCCACGGAAGTGGTGTCTCCTGGTCTTGACGTGGGTGGGCACGGCGAGATGGCCGCGTGGGGTTGCGGTACCCGAGTGCCCGATGGACGCGTCAGCCGGAGGAGAGAGGGGTCCTGTGCGACTGTCGAGTACAGCTAGACATTCTGCCACACCTTGAGAGGTACGTCCGTCGGAGGGCTCCCTGGCATGCCTGAGGTGCACCCGGCGCCGGCAGGGCCGTCCGCCGGGTGCACCCCGGTCCGCGCCTGACGGCGCGGCTGCCACGAGCAGCCGCGCCGTCAGCTCGCCGCGCCCACGATCTCGGGAATCCGGAACGGCTTCCCGCAGCCGCCGCACACGATCGGCGCCTGGGCCAGGACGGAGGGGACGACCCGTACGTTGCGGCCGCAGTCGCAGACGGCCTTCACGCGCACCCCGCCGCCGGAGGAGCCGTGCCGGGCGGCCGGGCCGCGGAAGGCGCGGGTGGTGTCGGAGGAGGTGGCCACGGTGTGCGCCTTCAGGGCGCGCTGGAGGCGCTCCATGGTCGGGCGGTAGCGGCGCTTCGCCTCGGGGCTGAGCGTGACCAACGAGAATCCGCTGCTGGGGTGCGGCTCCTCGGAGTGGTCCAGGCCCAGCTCCTCGGCGATCGCGAGGAATCTGCGGTTGTGGTAGCGGCCGGCACGGGAGGTGTCGCGGACACCGCGGGCGGCGGCGATGCCGTGGACTGCTTCATGGAGCAGTCGCTCGAAGGAGAGTTCGTGCCCGCACGCGGACGACGACTCCCCGATCAGGGACTCTGGCGCGGCAAGGTCGGGCAGTTCGGGGTGGTACCGCTGAATGTCGGCCCACGCCTCTGCCAGCTCTGCGGCGAGAACAGGTGGTGTCTGTGTCGTGCTCACGTAATGACAACGAGCCTGAGGGCCCGTGTGTTCCGATTCCGGGCCATCTCAAATAATTTGCACGTACCCGTCAGTTGCCGCTGATGCGTCCCGACGAGGGCGGGTGCGCTGATCTGCGGAGAAGCCGCACAGCTCGTAACAAGCTGGTGCGTAGGCTGACGTACGCCCCGGCGCGTAGACAATGTCCACGCGCCGGAACTCCTGTGGTCCGCGGATGCGCAAGACGTCTTTCGGTCGCTCTGGTGGCCCGAGGACGCTACCTCAGTAAGCGCGCGCGACGATCGCGACGTTACCGGGTGCGTCACCGTCGTCCGGCACCGACCCGTCCTCGGCGACCAGACAGCGTACGGTCACCCCGTGCTCGGCCAGTGCGGCCTCGCCCGCCTCGCCCAGCGCCGCCCACGGGATGCGCGCCCAGCCGCCGCCGACGGCGGCCTCGACGGCCTCCGTGAACGTCGTCACCTCCGAGGTGCGCGACTCACGGCGCTCGCGGGACTGGCGCAGCAGCAGCGCCTGGTCCTCGTCGAGGATCCGGGGCAGTGCCTCGGCGAGGGCGTCGATCGGCATCGGCTCCTTGCCCCCCGGGATGCGCCGGACCAGCGTCGCGGTGCCGTTCGCCAGGTCACGGGGGCCGATCTCGATGCGGACGGGTACGCCCTTCAGCTCCCAGTCGACGGCACGCCGGCCGAAAGGGACGTCCGTACGGTCGTCGACCCGGACGCGGATCCCGGCCGCCCGCAGCCGGTCGCCGAGTTCGCGGACCTTGGCCAGAACGGCCTCGTCGTCCTTGACCGCCAGCACGACGGCCTGGATCTGCGCCAGCCGGGGCGGCACGCGCAGCCCGCTGTCGTCGCCGTGCATCATCACCAGGGCACCGATCATCCGGGTGGTCGAACCCCAGGACGTCTGCCAGACCAGTTCCTGCCGGCCGTCCTTGGACAGGTACGAGGTGTTGAAGGCCTTGGCGAAGTTCTGGCCCAGTTCATGGCTCGTGGCCATCTGGAGTGCCTTGCCGTCACCCATCATGCCTTCGAGGGTGAGGGTGTTGACGGCACCCGCGAACCGTTCCTTGACGGTCTTGCGGCCGGGCACCACGTCCATGGCGAGCACGTTCACCATGAAGTCCTCGTAGACCTCACGGTGGATGCGGGCGGCGAAGGCGCGCGCGTCCTCGTACGTCGCGTGCGCCGTGTGGCCCTCCTGCCACAGGAACTCCGACGTCCGCAGGAAGAGCCGGGGCCGCAGCTCCCAGCGCACCACGTTCGCCCACTGGTTGATCAGCAGGGGCAGGTCGCGGTAGCTCTGCACCCACTTCGAGAAGTAGTCGTTGACGATCATCTCGGAGGTGGGCCGGACGACGGCCGGCTCCTCCAGCTCCTTGCCGCCGCCGTGCGTGACCACGGCGAGCTCCGGCGCGAACCCCTCGACGTGGTCGGCCTCCCTGGCGAGGTACGACTGCGGGATCAGCAGCGGGAAGTAGGCGTTCTGAGTGCCGGTCTCCTTGATGCGGGCGTCCATCTCGGCCTGCATCCGCTCCCACAGGCCGTACCCGTACGGTCGGATCACCATGCTGCCGCGCACCGGGCCGTTGTCGGCCAGCTCGGCCTTGGCGATCAGATCCTGGTACCAGCGCGGGAAGTCGTCCGCCCTGGGCGTGAGTACGGGTGCCTTTGCCATGGCGCGATGGTACGGGCCCACGTTGCCGGGATGTGAATTCTCGCCACCCGCGCCAACAACCCGCAAAGCGGACTCCGAGACCCCTGGACGGCATCGCGAGCCGGGAGTTTCCTGGCATACGGAGGGTGTGCGCGCGCACGTCACAGGGTGACGGATCGGAGCGCGGCGCCGACTCCCGACGGATTGGGGCGCTTTCCTATGACACCTACGCTCGTGCGGCAGCACCGTCCTCACGCGGGCCCGGCGCCCCGTGTCGACCTGGCTGCACGCGCGCGTGACTGGTCCGAGATCCAGGAACGCATGTTGGTTCCGCTCTACGAGGCCGCCTACGAGCGGCTGGAAGTGGGCCCCGGCACGCGGCTGCTCGGCCTCGGCTGCGGCTCCGGGCTGGCCCTGCTGATGGCCGCCTCCAGAGGCGCCTCGGTCACCGGTGTCGAATCCTCCTCCCCCGAACGGCTGGCCCTGGCGCGCCGACGGCTGCTGCCGGCCGCGTGGGACACGCACGCGCGTACCGGCACGCGGGCGCGGCTCGTGGCCGGATCGCCCAAGGACGCGGCCGACGCGGGGACGGCCCCGTTCAACCTGGTGACCGCCTTCGAGCCCATCGGGTGCCTCGCGGGCGACTCCGACGGGCTGGCCCGGCTGCTCACCGCGGCGACGCCGTCGGCCGGACGGGGCACGCCGGTGGTGCTGGCCGGCTGGGGGCCGCCGGAGCGCTGCGCCACGTCGTCCGTGCTGCGGGTGGCCACGCGGCTCGCCGATCCGCTGCGCGGTACGGACGGACCGCGCCGCGCCCGGCGCGACGACCTGGAGGAGGTCGCCCAGCGGGCCGGTCTCAGGCCGGACGGTTCGGGGCGCGTGGCGTGCCCCTTCGGGTACGCCGACATGGACAGCGCGGTACGCGGGCTGCTGTCGACGGGGCTGTTCGACGCGGCCGTCGCCGCCACCGACCAGGCGCAGGTCGACAAGGAGCTGACGGAGGCGCTGCATCCCTACCGGCGCACGGACGGAACGGTCTGGATGCCGAACGTCTTCCGCTACCTGATAGCCCGCACACCGTAGGGGCGCACGGCACGGGACGGCGCCGAAAGCCGGTGCAGACGCGCGTACGGCGCCGGGGGGGGGACCCCCCGCCCCGGCCCGCGACCCCGCGGGGCGGCGGCCCGGGCGCCCGGACCCCCAAAACTTGATTTAAAAGAGCGGGCGGC